>JAKLGS010000069.1 GCA_022710505.1 Patescibacteria group bacterium | reverse complement strand
ACAGAGGTCCTGATTGAGTCCAAGGCGGGGAGCATTAATCAATAAATTCCTAAAGATACGTCAAATATGCTTTTATGTTATGGTTAAATAGAGGTAAAGTATAATAGGTAAATGATTAACGAAAAATTCATATACCTTGGTTTTGTTCTATCTATAATTGGTGGACTAAAGTATTTAGTAGACACACTTAAGGGAAGAGCTAAACCAAATAGAATATCATGGTTATTTTGGTCCATTGCACCCCTTATCGCTTTTGCCGCTGAGATACAAAAAGGAGTTGGACTACAATCTTTAATGACTTTTGTTGTTGGTTTCAATCCTCTGATGGTGTTTATCGCTTCATTTGTGAACAAAAGTTCATATTGGAAACTAAGTAAGTTAGACTACGTTTATGGGGTGATTGCTTTGGCGGGAATTATTCTTTGGAAGATTACAAATGAAGGAAATATTGCAATTATATTTTCGATATTAGCTGATGGATTTGCTTCAATCCCAACTATTAATAAATCCTTTAAAAACCCCGAAACCGAAAGTCCAACTATATATTTGTTTTCTGGAATAAATGCTCTAATTACTCTTTTTACTATTAAAACTTGGACCTTTGCTCATTGGGGCTTCCCGACTTATTTCCTTATGATTTGCACTATAATCTTCTCTCTAATTAAATTTAGAATAGGTAAAAATTTCTCGGGTACTGTTCATAAAAATATCTAACTTATATATTCTATATTAGTTTGTACCTAAAGTTCAAAAATTATTCCACTAAACCGACTTGAACCCGCTTACAGAGGTCCTGATTGAGTCCAGGACGGGGAGCATTAATCAAAATATACGGTAAGATACGCAATATATGTTTTTATGCTATGGTTAAATAGAGGTGGTGTAAACACCTGATGATTGGTTATTTATTTAAAATATGCGATTATTGACTATGGAACAAACAAATATAACCAACGATATAGACCAACCTGTTGAAACTTCATCAATTAATCCCATAACCCCTAAACCAAACAATATCTATAAATATTTATTTTTAATTACCTTAATTATCCTATTTGGAGGCATTATTTATTTTTATTTTATTTTAAGTAATATAAAATCTGAATTATCACTACTCAAAAAAGAGAGTAATATTTCTAATATAATTCCTACCGATATTCCAGTTCAAACGATTCAGCAAATAAATCAAGACACCAATCAAACTAAAGATCTAACTGTAACCATCCAACCTTCAGAAATTTTAAAAATATCAGACATTCAGATTGAGCTTCCAAATAATTGGAAAGTTGCTTCCATCTCCCCAAAAACCGCTAAAATCTTAACAGATTATCCAAAATACAAAGTTTATCTAAATCTCACATTGGAGAAAAACAACTCTCTTGCTTTAAGTGCTTATGAAAGTGCTGGGCCTAAAATAAAAACTCACTACGGTGAAGTTTATAATGTTGAAAGTGGTGGTGTTTTAGGTTGGACTGGAGCTTTGATAAATAACGATAAATATTCTTTTGTTTGGGATATTGAAAGTAATCAACCGATTCCAGAAGACCTAAGTGGAGTTTGGGTTCCAGAAAATAACACAACACCAAAAACGTTTTTGGAAATTACCAAATCAGTAAAACCGATAAAAAAATAAACGTTTACCACTATTAATAATATATTTTAATTAATGTAATTTACATTATTAGGATCTAATACAACTAAACAAGTTCTAAAATCGTTCCACTCAGCGAGCAAACGATTTTTGAATCTAAATTTTAAATACCCCGTCTTGGACACTGGAATTTCTGTCTGTATTTTTTGTTGGTCAACTAATCTCTTTCAAATATTGTTGCAGTTTTTCTTTCATATTTAATGCCAGTTTTCTAACTTCATTTCTTTCAGATTTATCCATCTGATTGAAAGTTTTTTTAAAGTTGGGATAATATCAAACATGCCCCATCCATCTATATGGGGGAATGTCAGTGTTTTGTGGTTTTTCAATTATATAACCTACATCCGTAACATCTTCAAAAGTCCACAATGGATTCCCGTTTTTGGCTAATGCCAACGCCAAACGATAAGTACATTTTCGGTCTTCTCCTTTTAAACCGCTCATCAGAGAAATAAGGAAATCCACCTTTTCTTTATCGGTTTTTGTTTCTCCCACTGTTCTTTGATTTTTCATAATATCCCATTTGTTTCCTAAACCTGGAATATCTACTCCTCCGTCTGAGGAAAGAACATACCAATCTGTATATTTTGAAATTTCTAATGCTTTTTTTCTGGCATTAGCTTCCAAAGTATCTTGGTTCTCCTCAACAATTATTTTCTCTACTATCTCGTCCAAGTAATGAATTTTAATATTTTTTAGACCTTCCAGGAAACTGACCATTTCAGTTGCCTTATATTGATTCCTTGTTCCGATTAGTAGATTCATTTAAAAAGGATTCTACACTTTTATATTTTTTCTTTCATAAAGTTAAATCCCACACAAAAAGGTCCTGATTGAGTCCAAGGCGGGGAGCAACACAGATATTATACAGAAAGATACACTGAATATGCTTTTATGTTATGGTTTTTTAGGATTAAAGTATAATTAACTTGTGAAAAAATTAATTATCATTAATGGAACAACTGGTGTAGGTAAAACTAGCGTTGGAAGACTACTTTTTAAATCTTTAAGCAAAAGTACCTTTCTAGATGGAGATGATGTTTGGCAAATTCATCCTTTTGTGGTCAATGAAGAAACCAAAGAAATGGTACATAAAAATATTGCTTATATACTCCGAACTTATCTTCAATCATCGTATGAAAACATTATTTTTGTTTGGGTACTTCACCAACAGGAAATTATTGATCTAATCGTCAATGGTTTATCGGGGATTAAATACAAGCTTTATATTTTTACCTTGATTGTTGACGAAAAAATTCTCCTTGATCGTATAAAATCGGATAAAAATAATCCAAGAGATCAGCAGATAGCCTTAGATCGTTTAAGAAGTTCTCTTAAACTAAATACTACAAAAATTGACAGTAGTCACCTTTCTCCAAACGAGGTTGTTGATAAAATTCTACTTGCTCTTAAATAAATCCTAGCTTTTTGTACCCCGTCTAGGACTAAAGAACTTTTGTATAATTTTTTTATGAAATTATATCTTTCTTCATATAAAATTGGTGACAATCCTAAATTATTAGCAGATTTAATTTGTAATAATAAAAAAATTGCCATTATTCCCAATGCTCTTGATATCTATACTGATTTAGTAAGAAGAGAAGCAAGTTTACAGCGAGAAAAAGATAGTTTGATTCAAATTGGACTTCAACCAGAAGAATTAGATTTGAAAAAGTATTTTGATAAACCGAAAGATTTAAAGAATAAAATGAATGAATATGGGGCTGTTTGGGTTTTAGGTGGTAACACTTTTGTACTTCGCCGAGCTTATAAAGAAAGTGGTTTAGATATTTGGTTACAAGAACAAATAGACAATAAAGATTTTGTATATGCAGGGTATAGTGCTGGTGTTTGTGTTTTATCTCCTTCGTTAAAAGGACTTGAAACTGTTGATGACCCTATTATAGTCGGTGAAGGATATCCAAAAGAAACAATTTGGGAAGGATTAAACCTTATTGATTTTGCTTTTGCACCACACTATAAATCTCCTGGACATCCAGAAACAGAAATGGTTGACAAAGAAGTAGAACACTATAAAAAAGTAGGGATAAAATATAAAACACTCCACGATGGTGAAGTCATTATTATTGAAATTTAGACAAAACAAGTCCTGATTGAGTCCAAGGCGGGGAGCTAACGATTTTTGAACCTAAATTTTTCATACCCCGCATTGGACTAGAGAACTTTTGTATAATATCTTATGAAACTTAGTAATGTGGACATGGATAAAAAGTTAGAAATAACTGTTGAAAAAACTATTGAAGC
>JAKLGS010000068.1 GCA_022710505.1 Patescibacteria group bacterium | reverse complement strand
GGCTCGAAGCCTCATTAAACCTAATTTTATTTTTTCTTCTTAAGTCTAAAAAACTAATCAACTATTCAACTACTTCTCTTTATTTAATCGGCTACGGCTCGATCAGATTCATTATTGAATTTTTTCGAAACGATACTTGGAAAGTTAGTAATTTTAAAGTCGCTCAAATTATTTCTCTGTTGTTTATTGTTTCCGGCTTAATAAGCCTAAAACTGTTTTCTTCGAAAAGATATAATCACTTATGAACATCTACCAATCAATTTTAATAATTATTTTTGCTTTATTTGCTCTCATCTCCACCTTTATGGGTATTTTTCAAATTCTTAAAAGAAAAACAATTTAGGCACCACTCCTTGGCTCTTACCTATGGTCATTTTTTTGGGGAGATTCTCTAGTTCTTGGTACTTTTTGCTTTCTCATTTCTAGTTTCTGTTTTTTGACAAAAAACTGGTAATTCTTTTTTCTTTTTATCTCCGTTTTTTGCTTTATCGGACCTATAGGGGAAACCACATATTGGCTTAATCAACAATTTTCCAGTCGCAATCGCAATCCTCCAGAAAAATTATTAGGTTACAAAATTTTTAAGAACGAATCAATTTGGTTTGTCTATCAAACCAGTCTACAATGCTTGACTGTAATCACGCTGGTTATTATTGTCTACTTAATAAAAACAATATAATAACCAAATACTATTCTATTTGTTTATCTCGCTTATATATTGTATGTAATCCTCGTCGGTCGTAATCATTCCATGTTCAGTCGGTACATAACCGTGTTTGGCAATAGCTGAATCTAAAACATAATATTCTATTGGTGTCGGATTTCTAAGATCATAATTCTGGGGTGTTATAAAAAATAATGAAGTGACCCCTTCCCTTTTAGTAATTCGAGCAATAAATCTCGTTCCATCCAAACCTCCTGTCAACACAGCTAATGGTTCAACACCTTGTATTGCAAGCTCTTTAAAATTCATATTTAATTTTATGTTTTAATAATGTTTATTTTAATCCCTGGATATTTTTGTTGCAAATCTTCTACCTCAACTAAAAAATTGTTCTGTATATCGGCTTGAATAGCACTGGAAGGAATATTTATAGATTCAATATCATCCACACTTACACCACCCAATATCTGAGCTTCAACATATCCATGTTTAGACTCGCCCTCTTTAGAATAGCCATTATTTAGATTATGTAAAGCCTTGGCAACTATTCCTCCATTCCAATCAAGCAACCAATTACCAAAAAAATAAAAAGAATCATCATAACAAAAGGAAGTTTTGTTTTTAATAGACTCTGTTTTCAGAATTAAAAAACATTCCCCATAACTACCACCAGCACCACCATATAGCTCATCTCTGCCGTTCTCCGATGCCGCCGCTCCATAAATAGGATGCGGATCTCTACTACCTCCTTTAGCCCTATTCCCCAACATTCTTTCTATACGATCCCTCTTAATACTATATTTTCCAGAAGATATTGACCACATTTTATCACGTTCTTCTATTGTTTTCTGATTCTCCCATGCAGACAAAACTCTTCCGCTATTCAAAACATCCAACACATTTTGCCAAGTCATATTTATGGTCACATGAAAACCCCCACCCACCTTCTTTGTCTCTTGATCTAATTGCTCTTTCTTTTCCTTTGAGTATTCATGATAAGATCCTAGTTTAGCTGTTATTTGAGCTTTTTCTGACTCCGAAAGTTCCTCAAGTCCGCAACCAAAATAACTAGTTAAAAGAATTTCGTTTTGGCCACTAGTTCTTATAACCTTTTCCATTTTTTTCCATGTGGTTGACTCGCCTCTATCCACCCTCTCTTTTTCTAACTGAATCTCAACTTCAAGATCTTTTTTAGTATCTTTGTCTTCCACTATATTTAAAAATGACTTGGCTATTTCTATATCGCCTATTTGTTCATCTGTTAGTGCATAGATAAGGTTTGAGATAGCCTTATCCTTAATTTCCACATTCGATATATTAAAAATTCCTTTATAAGCGTAATTTAAGTCCAGCTTAGCCTTTTTAACCGCTTCATCCTCTTCCCCTTCCCGAAACTGATAACGATACAAATCAGCCATTGTTACAGAAAAATCATACCAAACTAGGTCAGTGCCTTTATCCCCAAGCTTCTCTGTGCTTAACCTAACCTTATCAGCATAACGCTGACAAAAATCATAAATCAGAGGCGCATTGCCACTCTCTGGTCTTAAACCTGCTATAAAAAGATCAGATGCAAATCTATCTACACCTTCAAGCACCACTTCCTTACTAAATACATACCTTGATACTTCATCAAGCGCTTCTTTTACTCCTGTTTGACTCGCTATTTGACTCATTGATTCCATATACGAGGTTATAAAAGCAGGTCGCCATCTTTCTGTTACCTTATCCAAAAGGGAATCAAAAACTTGTTTACATGCCTTAAAGCCTTCCTGACTTGCTGCTATCCGTAGCGTACTTGAAAAATGGTCTCTAAAAACAAGTTCATTTCTTGCATTATCATATTCATAAAAAGGACCATTACTTCTTGGAACAAGAGACTTAACCATCTCCAACTCTGCTTTTAACTGGCTAATACCATTTTCACCCAACTTCTTGAGGCCTTCATTATATCCAGAAGAATATTCCAAAACGTTGTTTTTCTCACCAAGAATAAAAGGGTCGTAACGAAATCCATATCCGGATAATAAATCCAAAACGGGCACTAAATCTGCTGAATCATCAATAAATTTTTGAAAATATTCCTTGTTTATTACTGGCTTTAATATTCTCATCCCTGAAGGCTTTTCTACCAAATGATCTTTTAAAATTGGGCCATTTACCCGCCTCCAAGTTTCCCAACATCTAGCTACCTTTTTAGGATCCTCATTTGCAAAGAAATAAGGAGCTACTTTTTTCTCAATAAAATCGCGTGTTGCTTGTTTGCTGTTTATTGTCACAGCAAAGAATTCATCCTCATCGACATCAGATAACTTCAACTCCTCACTAGGAACCACATCAAAAAAACCGGTATCCCACTTAACAGCAGACACTACAGTTTGAATAATTGATTTCTTTAGGTCAATATCTGCTTCTGGATAATACTCTTTAAGCATCCTACTTGTTTCTCCGTCTGTGGTACCTTCTCCTATTCCTGTAATTATTTTCTTCTTGTACTCCTTAGACACTGTCTCCGATGTTAACACTGCTTTTCTAATCGGTAACAAAAATTTGTTATATACCTTTTCTATTTCATTGTTTAAAATGTTGTTTTTTTCAAGTAAGAGAGAATAGTTATCCAAAAAAATTTTGTCTTCTCCAGAACTCTTCATTTCCATAATTTTTTTTATTTCAAGCTTATCCTCTTGTAAAAAATTAAGCAGGTTATTCATATTTTCTCTAACATCTTTGCAATCTTCTTCTGTTATTCCTAATGTGGTTGCCACCAGTTCTATGTTTATTGAATTTACCCTATCACTCATATATCGACGATCAAGGAAACAGCCATTCGATATCAACACTACAGCCGCCAACTGAGCCCTAGGATTGTTTTTATCTTCTAGTAAATCATCTATTTTTCCGTTTTTATAAAGATCATCAACAGACTTATCATCCAAACTTTGTGTTATTTGTTTTTCTACCCCTAAATTCTTAACTGCCTGCACCTCAGTGGTTTTCTCTATAGTTTTAGCTGTAGCGACAAACTCTGTAGGCACTGCTCCAAATATAGGTTCACCATCACTCATAATAAAACAATGCTAACATAAAAATTATTTTCACACATCAATTACAGTTCCCTCAAATTATACTCATTGCCTTCTTGAATTCCTAAATATGTCAATGAAATTTCCTACATTTTCATTTGGTGACTCCAGTGGGAGTCGAACCCACGATTGCCTGGATGAAAGCCAGGAGTCCTAGGCCACTAGACGATGGAGCCGTGCT
>JAKLGS010000067.1 GCA_022710505.1 Patescibacteria group bacterium | reverse complement strand
TCAACTTTTTGTGAAGCCTCGTAATCCTTCATACGAATATACATGAGAGGTAGTTTCAAAAACCCTAAAGCTACTTTTTTAATAAAACTAAAAACTCCGAAACTTTCTTTTTCAAAATAATCAAAAGGTTCCCAAAACATCCTACCCGGTGAGTGCACGTAAGAAATATGTTTTGTACTTGGCTTAGTAAGAGCAAAATGAGCAAATCTTGAAGATGAAGATAAAACAACATCAAACTCTGATAAATCAAAGCTCTCGATTGCTAAGATATGAAGTAAAAACGATGCATAGAATCTATTTAATTTAACTGAAAATGGAAATTTCTGGAGAAAAGATGTTTTAACGATACGATTTTTACTTTCCATTTTTTTAAACCAATCTTCAGAAGCAATTGTTGTGTAAATAGGCGCATCAGGAAAAATATCAGAGAACGCTTCAACAATTTTTTCAGCCCCGCCTTTTTGAATTAAATCATCACATACTATAGCTAATTTCATTATTTATATTATACCTATATAATTAAATTAAGATGAAAATAGGATTGAACGGACAAGTTATTCAAATATCCAATCCCGCTGGACCCGAAGTTTATACAATAAACCTTTTTAAAAACTTGGCCCGTGTTGACAGTGAGAATGATTATACGATATATCTTGATAAAACTCCTACAGAAGAATTTTTTAATGAGGTATCCGGGGGAAATCCAAGATTTTCTTACAAAGTAATTGAAGGTAAAAGACTTTGGACACAGTATCACTTAGCAAAGGAGTTATTAAAAAATCCGGTTGATGTTTTTTTTACTGCAATTCACACGATACCGATAATAAGAAGTAAAAAGACTAAATTTGTAGTTATGATTCATGGACTTGAATATAAATTTTCGGAAGGTTTTAAAAACCCTCTGAAAAAATTTAAAATCGAAAGACCGATAAGGTGTGCTGCAATAAATTCGGATAAAATAATTGTTCCAAGTAAGGCTACTAAAGACGAGATTTTAAAAAGAAGATGGGGGGTTAAAGATGAAAAAATTGAAATAGTGTATGAAGGAGTTTCAAATGAATTTTATGAAAGAGATGAAATTGAGGTTCAAAAAATAAGAGAAAAATACAAGATTGAAGATTCGCCCTATCTTTTGTTTGTCTCAACTATTCAACCAAGAAAAAATCTACCTTCAACAATTAGAGCTTTTGGACAGTTTTTAAATGAAAATCCTGAAATGAAAAATACGTTACTATTGATTGCAGGTAAAAATGGATGGGATTACCAAGAATCTCTGGAAGCACCACTGAAGTACGGGGTGGTGGGTAATGTTAAGTTTTTGGGAAGAGTACCAACCGAAGATTTGCCGGCTTTATATTCGGGATCAAAAGGGTATATAAATATTTCTTACGAAGAAGGTTTTGGATTACCTTTGTTGGAATCAATGGCCTGTGGAAAACCAAGTGTAGTTTCGGACATACCTGCTCATAGAGAAGTTGGGGGAAGCTTACCTATCTACGCTGACCCCTACAATATTGAAAACATCAAAGATGGGATTTTTAAAATTATGACTTCAGATTTTGATAAAAATCTTCTACTGGACAGAGCCGCAGGTTTTTCATGGAAAAGAACGGCGGAAAAAACTTTGGAAATTCTAAAAGAAACGGTTAAAAAGTAAAAATATTCTTAGCTATATGAATAGCTGTAAAGGGTAATTATTGCTCTGTTCAACTCTAAATTATAGTCTTAAATCTCCCCATCACGAGAAATTCACAAAGCCTGATTAAATACTTCCAAAGTTTTTTCCGCGGTGTGAGTCCAATTATAAATTTTAATTCTTGAGTAACCCTTTTCAATCAAATCTGCCCGTAAATCTGTCTCAGTTAAAACTTTGTTTATTTTTTTAGCAATATCTTCAACACTGTAAGGGTCAAAAAACATAACCGAATCACCATACACTTCCTTGTGACAAGGAATATCAGAAATTACACAGGGTAGTCCATAAAACTGTGCTTCAAGAGGCGTAAGACTAAAACCTTCTTTTAATGCAGGAAAAACATAAGCATCGGCTTCCTTTCTCAAAGCAACTGTCTCCTCATCCGTAACAAATCCTTTCATACCCGGCATCAAAACCCGATCCCCAAGTTTCATCTCCCCCACCAACTCCTGAATTTTTTCAGAGAATTTATCTTTTTTACCTATCAAAATTAAATTTCCTTTATAACCATATTCATCTATCAAAAGTTTAAAAGCCTCCAACAAACGGGGAACATTTTTATGTTCATACATACTGCTTAAATACAAAAGAAATGGTTTTTCTATTTCATATTTTTTAAGAACCGCTTTTGTATCCTCTACATGGATATTCATTAAATCGGGATCCACCCCTTCAGTCGCTACAACAAATTTATCGTCCGAAATATCCGGGTAAACAGTTTTAAAATCTCTAAAAACTTCTTCTGATGGAACTATAACTTTAAAGGATCTAATAACCGACCACTTGAAAACTAATCTATATATGAGCTTTTTGAATTTAAAATAAGGCTTCCACAGGGTCGTTCCTTTTTCAGTGCTGAAGGTATGCATAATCATGTCTGGAATCGCGGTCACAATTTTTTTTGGATATAAAACCGGAATATTAAAATGGGGAACGTAATAGAGATCTAAATTTAAACTTAAAACTTTAAAAAGAAACGAGGTCTGCTCTGCCCACGAATACCACGGATAGTCCGCAAGAACTTTTTTAAAGTTCGGGTTTGAAGGGACGTAGTTATCAAAATTATCTTTTTTTAACAAAATGAAGTACTGATTTGTGTTATCAATTTTTTCAAGATGTTTAATTATGTTTTTGGTATATCTACCAGGACCTGCTTTTCCATAAAATCTTGCATCAATTCCAATTTTTTTTGTTTCTGACATTTTTTATCTTTCTTTAAAAATATTTTTTGCCTTCCCGACAAATTCAAACTAACTCACCTCTTACTTTTAATAAAAACTTTTAAGAATCTAATCTGTTCATTAACCCAAATTCCCAAAAAAACAAACCAGTTTAAAAAGAACGGGTATTTTTTCACAAAGTGCTTTTTATAGAAAGTTTTCATGGCATCTGTAGATTCTTTAGAAATTTGTTTCTTCATCCAATCTCTTAGACTTCCGTTATTATTTACTGTAAAACTACCATCAGCACTCTCCTTCCCAAAGACCTGACCTTTAAAACTGATTTTATCGAAATCTGTGTTCATGACATTATCAATATCTTTTGAAGTATCTCTTCCAACGGAAGCTCCCTTGTAATGAAGTACAGGTATATTACCCATATACATTATTTTGAAACCTGCTTGTTTTGTTCTATAACAAAAATCGATATCTTCCCCGAATAAAAAGTAGTCTTCATCCCACCCCCCAACTTTTTTATGCACCTCCGGTCTTACCATCATAAAATGAGAGATACAAGCATCTATTTCGTGAACGGTATTAAAATCCTGATATTTTCTTGAGTATTGGTTAAATATTCTTGATTTGGGAAACAGTCTATCCAAATAGGTAAAATGAGTTATTGATGCCCAAGGTGTAGGAAAACCACGATGAGCGTCTATATCAACTGCTCCGTCACGAGTAAATAATTTGGGAGTTACTATTCCAACATCCAGATTTTCATCCATATATTTCAACATACCTTCAATTGCGTCTTTTGTGGGAAATGAGTCTGTGCCTAAATAGACCAAGTAGTCTCCCGTGGCCACTTTTAATCCTTTATTATAACCGGCTGACAATCCATTATTTTGATTTCTAATTGAAATCACACGAGGGTCTTTTCCAAACTTCTCCTCAACGAAATCAGCCGAACCGTCCGGTGAATCATTATCAATAAATATTACTTCGGAGTTTTCCCAGATACTTAATAAGTTGGATATATTTTTTTCCAGTAATCCTTTTGTAGCGTAGTTAACAATAATAAAAGAGATTTTTTTCATATTCATCCTT
>JAKLGS010000066.1 GCA_022710505.1 Patescibacteria group bacterium | reverse complement strand
GTTTGAAAGTAAAAGCGTTATAGTTGTAGCACGGAACTTCATAGGCATAGATATCAGCAGGGTATTTTCGACAAGCAATCAAGGTTGCCTCAGCTATTACTCGGTGGTCCTCGTTCAAATCGTCTAGAGAATGAGTGAAAATAATATCGTATTTAGTTTTTTTACTGAGGAATTCTTCTATTTTCTTTGACCAATGAGAAATTGGTTCTGTTGAAAGTCGTTGGTCCATCTTAAAACCACGACAACTAAACGTATGTATAATAAAATTGTATTTTTTATTGAACTTCTCAAAGAATCCACCACATCCCAATCGTTCGTCATCAGCATGTGCGGCTAAAACCAATACATTTTTCATAATTCAGCTCCTTCAGTAAATAATTTATGGATACAAGACAAATCATCTTGGGCAATGTATTCTTGGTAGAGCAATTTGATTTTATTACGCTTAAATTTATTTTCATCTAGATAACCGTGCCCCATTTTACCAGAATAATAAGTATCTGCTTCCATTTTTTTACAGATGTCGATAATTAAATCTGTCTTATGTCCTTCAAAGTGAAAATTTGAAGCCCTTACTAATCTAGTTTTAATGTCAAATGCTTTTAAGAAAAAAGGGAGCATTGAAAAACAAATATCTGAAAGGGACATTTTTGAATTTAATCTTTTGTAGTATTTTTCTAACTCTGGGAAATATTTATCAAAGTTTGGTGCATTTTTATACGCCTGTTTGATTATGTCTAGATGTGATTGAATCCAATTAGTTGTTGCAGGTTTAGTCTCTTTATAATTCTGTCCGAATTTTCCAGCGGTACTTATTGGAATTGTCAACCAATGTTCATTTTTTATGACCGTAAGTCCATTTCTGTCCTTTTTGCTATCAAAAATAATTCTATTTCGATTGTCATAGCCGTTTTTAGAATAAGAGACAGTATCTAGAAAAACAAAAATATCGGCATGTTTAATTTTCTCTATTTGCGGTAAATAGGGCAGATAAGCAGGTTGATTTATTGAGAGAATCATAATTTTTTGATTTCCCCGTTTACATATAATGAGTAAGGAGGAATATCTTTGTTTTTAATTATACTACCAGCTCCAATTACGCTATGGTGGCCAATTTTAGTTCCACCGAGAATGGCGCAGTGGGACCCTATAAAAACATTATTTCCGATATATATGTCTTTCTTTTCAATTTCGTTAGATTTTTCAATTGTTTTATTGTGGCTATCGGCACAATTTATGGCAACAAAACTAGCGATATCACAATTATTCCCGATGATGACTCTTGCTCCTTTAGCATAGATTTCTCCGTATCCACCGATATATGTATTTGGTCCAATTATTGGAGTGCCATTAATCCATAAGAATTGATGAAATTGGTTTGGCTTATGTCCAGCCAACATCATAAGCCAATCTAAAATGTTTCTTTGATACCATTTCTTTATGTACCACATTTTTTTATAATTAAATCGTAACGTTTTTCAGGTTCAAAAAATGATTTTCTTATCGTAAACTTATGTCCTTGGGATAAAAATTTAGGGTCAAACGACATAGTCTCATCTTCTTTTGGAAGACTTATCGTATCTTTGAAAATATCTCCAAAATAAACAAGTCCTCCTTTCTTACAAACCCTCAAGCATTCTCTCACAGTTTTTTTAGCTTCTTCTTCTGTGCAGTATTGAAGCACTGCAATGCAAACAACTTTGGTAAAAGTGTTATCTTTTAAGGAACTTAAGTCTGAACATTCATGACAAGCTATTCCTTCCACTTTTTCAAAAGTTTGTTTTTGGAGAGAGGCAACTATCCTTTCGTTTCCATCTACTAAATAGATTTTTCCTACATATTTAGACAAAGTTCTTGCAGTCAGGGCGTTTCCGCAACCAATATCAAGTAAATAGTCATTGTTTTGTAAGTTTAGAAGTTTAGATAGTTTTCTCGCATAATCGTTTGGAGAATAATTTGCAGGTCTTAAATTTGCCGAATTATCTTCAGGAATGTTCCCATCATTAAAAAGTCTCGTGTAGTTAGATGGCATATTTTTCTATTTCTTTGAAAAATTTATAATCTTCAGGAGTGTCTATGCACATTTTACCCAAATTAATAGTTTTTACAAAATATTCCTTTGGATGGTTATCGAAATAAAGGGTTACATGTTCCTTTTCTTCTTTAGTTGCCTTGGAGTGAATTTCTTTCAAGGTATTAACATCAACTATTTCTATATTCTGACCTAATGGTAGACCTGTTGTTTTGAGGTAATTTGGAACCTTGTTTGTATAGATATCTTTGCAGTAATCAAAAACCCAAGGAATGATTAATGGAGAATCAGCACAAATTCTAAAAAAATCACGAACCTCATATAAATCACAAACTTCAATCATTCTTCCCATCACATCTTCTTCGCTTCCAAATCCTATCAACACCCTCTTGTCGTTTTCAAATTTTGTGTTCAAATATCCATATAATTCAATATGTTGGTGTCCAGAAGGGATAGCAATAATTATTCTTCCAATAGATTTACATTTTTTTAATTGGGAAATTAGAGTCTCAAGAACAGTCTTCCCGCCATAATTTAAAACGATTTTTTTGGGCAATCTTTTAGAATTAAGTCGTGCTTGGATTATTGCATCTAGCTTCATATTTTAGCCTGACAGACATTAAATCTTTAATGATATTTTCCTTGCGATATTCTTTTATAATATTGTCGGTTTCTATGGTTAAAGTCGCATCCATAGGTAAAACCCCCATTATCCAAGGTAAATCAATTTCCCCTGTTCCTAAGACTAAATGGTCTAACTCATTTAGACAATCCGTAAGATGAAAATGTCTAGGCTTTAAGTCCATAAATTTTAAAATAAATTCTCGAGGTTTCATATTCAGCTTTTTGGCTGTCATCCATGCGTGGGCAAAATCAAATACAAAATTTTTACACATTGTTTCTGGTAGATATCCACACATTTTTTCCTTGAAAGATGACATGTATGGCATATTCTCCAATAAAACATACTCTGGAAACTCTATTGTTTTAAAGTCTATATTTTGTTTGTCTAATCCCATGTGGACAATTACCCCCAGTATTTCACCAGTAGTCCTCAAAAAATTATATGAGGTTTCAGCCGTTTCCAAATATTTAGGCATAAACTCACCCATACCGCCAGTTTCTGCGTGAATGTATTTGACTAATCCAGTTTTTCCCCAATCTTGAAGTTGATTTACCGTAACATTACTTTTAATATGAAGTTCCAAAAAATCAAGCAAACCTTCTGATTTTAATTTTTGGAAGAATTGAATATAGGCGACATCCCCTGTATCGCAGGCAGTTCCTATTAACATTTTATTATTTTTTCTAAATTTCTAATCTCGTTTACCATAATTTTGAAATCTTTCTTTCCGAGAGAGACTGGAGCGTCTATCTCGGTATCATCTAACTTGACGTGTTTTTCAATGACTCTTGCTCCATAAGCGACAGCGGCGATAGCCGAACCAATTATTGGTAGGTGGTCAGAAAACCCAATTTTTATCCGTTTGTCGAGAAGATTTCTTAACTGGCGAATTTTTCTCAAATCAACATCTCCAAACCTTGGAGGGTACTTCGAGACGCAATACATTACCGCTTGCGGAGTATCGACAAAGAATCGAATCATACTGGCAACCTCTTCTTGGTTCCTGATTTTTCCAAACGATACAATTACGGGCTTACAGTGACTCATAACCTTATTCACAAAACTCTTATCAGAAGAAGCATCAGAAGCAACTTTGAATCTGTCAACTCTTAAGTCAGCTAAAAGCTCAAGGCTTTTTCTGTCACCAGCAGTAGAAAGAAAATTACAACCTTTTCTCTCAGTATAATCTTTTAACTCTCCCCACTGGTCTGGAGTAAAAGCTACTCGAGAAAAAATCTCATATAGACGTTCATCTTTATCTTTATACTGTTCTGGGTCAACAGTTTGGAACTTAATTGTGTCCGCCCCAAGTTTTGAATAAACATCGACAAATTTCTTTGCCTTAGCGAGGTCTCCCGAATGATTGACGC
>JAKLGS010000065.1 GCA_022710505.1 Patescibacteria group bacterium | reverse complement strand
TCTTTGTAATCGGGTTTAGTACCGGTTTCAGTAAAATAACAGTTTTTAGCTACAATAATTTTCTTTTCTCTTCTTGGTTTTTTATCTTTTTTGTATGCCATTTTTATTTAATTAATTTTCTTTTAATGTTTAGGTATTAAAAACTAAAGAAAAAATTTAGTGGATGGGTGCCCCGCCTTCGGCGGGGCACCCTTATCCATCAAAAATCTAAATTATTTATCCTCCCCTGTCGAATCATCTAAATCCCCAAGATCTAAGTCTCCTAAATCATCGAGATTTATTTCTTCTTCCGGACCTACTTCTTCGGTATGTTCGTGATTTTCAATTTCAGGATAATCTTCTTCCGAACCCTCCCCAGATTTTTTGG
This sequence comes from Patescibacteria group bacterium, assembly GCA_022710505.1. Taxonomy (GTDB): domain Bacteria; phylum Patescibacteriota; class WWE3; order UBA101185; family UBA10185; genus JAAZNV01. Next base: position 3,764 of record JAKLGS010000065.1, on the reverse strand, counting down.
GAGTTAAAATTATCATATCGTCAATGATAATTTCTGTTTTGTATCTTTTCTTTCCATCTTCTCCAACCCAATCTCTGGTTTGGAGTCTTCCCTCTACGAAAACCTTCACACCCTTCTTTAACAATTGACCACAAATCTCTGCTAATTTATTCCAAGCTACAACATTGTGAAAATCAACTGATTGTTTCTTTTCCCCTTGTGTAACCCACTCTCTGTTTGTGGCGATGACAAAACTTGCTACTGCGTTTCCCTGAGGAGTATATCTCATCTCGGGATCTCTGGTTAGATTTCCTATTAGCATTACTTTGTTCAAATTTCTTGATGCCATAGTTTCTCCTTGCTTTCTCTGCTCATTTTTGAGCTGTAAATAGATACCTAACTAAACCGTTTAATAAATTCAATTTTTCTTTTAATTTACTCACCTTTGAAGATTCGAATTCAAAAGTGAAAACATCATAAAATCCTTCGACGGCGTGATCCATCTCATATGCAAATTTTCTTCTTCCCCAAAAATCATCTTGCACTTCTTTTCCCTCCATAGATTCAACTATCTCTTTAACTTTTGAAGAAAGGTTTTTTGCACCTTCTTCTCCTAAATCATTTTTATAAATTGTCATTAGCTCGTATTTCATAGTTTTATTTTAAATTACAGTCAAATTATATATTTAAATTCCCGACTGTCTATACCCGAACCTCTATTTTGAATAGACATTAAGTAAAGACTTGGAAATGTTATCAAAAATGGGAAAAAAGGCAAGTAGTATGATAACCAAGTGAGTAAGATTTTTTTATACACTAAACCTAAACAGAACCACATCTCCGTCCTGCATAACATAATTCTTACCCTCAAGTCTAATCAAACCCTTTTCTTTAGCCTTTTTCATGCTCCCTATTTCTAATAGAGTATTAAAGTTTATGACCTCAGCAGATATAAAGCCTCTTTCAAAATCTGTATGAATTTCTCCAGCGGCTTGGGGAGCTTTTGAACCTTTTTTAATAGTCCAAGCTCTGACTTCCTTTGGACCCGCAGTCAGAAATGTTTCAAGACCTAACATTTCATATCCTTTTTTAATTAATCTGTCTAAACCAGAATATTCAATTCCAAGTTCTTTTAAGTAATTTTCGCGTTCATTTTTATCAAAATCTGCTAGTTCCGACTCTAATTTTGCACATATAACAATGCTGTCCTTTATATTTTCGTCGATATTTTGATCATTTTTATTACTCAAATAATCCTCACTAACATTTAAAACATAAATTTGGGGTTTTTGAGTTAATAAATTTAAATCTTTCGATGCTTCCAACTCCTCTTCTTCTAATCCGATGTCTTTTGCAAAAATTCCTTGATTTAGTTTTTCAAGAATTTTTTTAGCGGTTTCATATTTTATTTTTGCTTCTTTTTCAGGTTTCCCTCTAATATCTTTTTCCAACTTCCCAATAGTGTTTTCCAATGATTGAATATCAGCAAGAATAAGCTCGGTGTTAACCGTTTCTTTGTCAGATATAGGATCTACAGAACCCGCTCTGACAACATTTTCATCCTCAAAGCTTCTAACTACGTGGGCTATCGCATTCACTTCTCTTATATGTCCTAAAAAAGCATTTCCGAGTCCCTCACCTTTTGACGCTCCTTTTACTAAACCTGCTATATCGTAAAATTTAACTACTGCCGGTGTTACTTTTTCAGGTATTTCTCTTCCTTCAGAACCTCTTCCGTAGTCAGTTATTACTATTTTGCATAATTCATCTAATCTGTGGTCAGGAACATCAACAACACCTACGTTTGGTTCTATTGTAGCAAACGGATAGTTTGCCGCTAATGCGGCTTGACGTTTTAATAGTGCATTAAAAAGGGTGGATTTCCCGACGTTAGGAAGGCCCACAATTCCTATCGATAGTGATGACATAAGAGTATTTTAACAGCGAGAATGAAAAATGGAAATGAAATATATCTTGATAATATTTTAACTATACTTCTTCTCCCAACCTCTCCATCAACAGACTATAAAATCTCAAATTATGAATAGTGGCTAGTCTCAAAGCTGTAGTCTCATCGTTTTTAAATAGGTGGTGTAAATAGGATCTGGAATATTTTTTGCATAACAAACAATCGCAAGCTGTACTCACAGGTTCTGCATCATGATAATATTTTTGTTTGCTTGGATCAAAAAATGAGTAAAAATTGTCATCACGAATATTTATGTCGTTAATTATATTAGCATTATATACATACAATCTGCTATGACGAGCATCTCTAGTTGGTAGAACGCAATCGTAAATATAAAAACCTAAATAAAAGCATTCGATGATATCTTCAGGTTTTCCTACTCCAAGCCCGTATAAAAGATAGTTTTCAGGAGAATTTTCTGCAATTACTCGAGGAACATCAAAATTAAAATCTCCGTTATCTTTCATTGGCCAGCCACCGTAACCTAAACCGTCGAAACCAATTTTTACAAGTTCTTTTGTACAATATTCTCGTAAATCTAAAAACTCTCCGCCCTGCACTACTCCAAGTAAATAAGGTCTGTTTTCTTTTTTAATTTTTTCTTTCTTGCAAATTTTTAAAAACTCCTCTTTAGATTTTTTAGCCCAAAGAATAGTTCGTTCAACAGTTTCTTTTGCTTTTTCATAAGTACAATCTGGTTCTGTAAAATCATCTAAAACCACAACCATATCTGGCTTTAAAAGCATTTGAAATCTGATAGATTCTTCTGGAGTAAGTTTCGTTTTTCTACCATTAGAATCTTTAAAGGTTACACCTTCGTCAGTTATCAAACCCTTGCTATCTCCTTTTTTTGCTAAACTCATAACCTGAAAACCTCCTGAATCAGATATCACCGCCCCGTTCCATGACATAAATTGTCTTATTCCATCATTTTTTTCAAGAATATCTTTCCCTAAATCCTTGTATAAATGATAAGTATTTACTAAAATTCCAGGGGTTTTTGTACTCTCGATATCAGAAGAATCCAATGTTCTTATAACCGCTCTTGTGGCATCAGGAAAAAACACCGGGAGTGGTATCTCCCCATTAATAGTCTTAAATTTTTTTATGTTTCTTTTTAAAATCACAGATGAATAATACACATTGAATAAAATTTGGCAAAGAACAGAAAGTCTTAATTTGTTTTCTCATCGCGCATATTTGTAACAAAAGAGATAATCTCATCCCGTCTTTCATCTAAAGGGGTATTTTTAACATAAATAGACCAATTTTTAATATGAGTTTCTAACTTAGTAAGTAATTTTGAAAGAGACTCTCTTTTATTTATCGGGACTTCTCTGCTATCTTCGCTTCTTGCGTATATTCCTGTAAGCAGATGTTTTGCAGTTACTGCAGTACTAGTTTTGTTAACATTCTGACCACCGGGACCGGAAGATCTTGATTGAGAATATTCAATTTCTGTTTCTAAATTTGTGAAAAAAGGATATTTATCAGGTAAAGATTTTAAAACCCAAGACGAATACTTTTCAATAACTTCAGGTAGTTTTTCCTCACTAAAATCATTGAAAGGAAAATGTTCCAAATCCTTTTTTAAATTTTTCCGTGCTTCCTTTACTCTATTTTCCTCAGCATTTTCTTTGTTTGATTTACTTATCTCCTGAGAAGTTTTAGGGCCTTTGTGTTCACTTTTACCCTCACTTCTTCCACCGGCACCTTTCTCCCCTACTCCTAAAAGGCTACCCTCAATTTCCCACAGCCTGTCTTCCTCTTCCTCTGTTAATGAATTAATACTAAATGAGTTCATGTTTTAATTATA
>JAKLGS010000064.1 GCA_022710505.1 Patescibacteria group bacterium | reverse complement strand
ATCTTCGGCTAATAAAAAGTCCCATAACGATATGTGGGAGCATAGAATTAAAACAGCGAAGAAATCCTTATCCAGAGCTATCTTATCAAAAGAGGATAAGAAATTGGTTTCAGATAAAATGATTGTTCTACAGAAATCACTCGACAAAGCTGTCAAAGAAAAAACTATTCATAAAAACAAGGCAAATAGGGTAAAATCTACATATGCTAGAAAAATTGCTGCCCTCGATCTTCAAAAAGAAGATAAGGTCGAATCTAAACCAAGAAAATCAACAAAGAAATCTAAGTAACGATAACAAGGAAAGTGTTTCCTTAGATTCCAACTTTAATCTAATTTCTAAATCACAGAAGTTATATATTGCCCCTAAATTTGCGTCCGAATTTATACTCATAATTAGAAAATTCATTGTCGGTATAAGTGTGATTTTTGGTGTTCTATTAATCCTTAATTTTACCCTTTCTTTCATGATTCAATATCAAAAAGGGTGGCAGAGTAAATTGGTAGAGGAAATACAAACCTATTCAGATATTGAAGAAAAAGCAAAGAGAATTAGTGATAAAACAGTTATGTATAAAAAGTTTTTATCAAGTAGGTTTTTAATATCTGACAAGGTAGATTACGTGATTGATAACATAGGTTCCGAAATTGAGCTTAGTAACCTTGATATTAGCCAGCAAGGTTTTTCCATATCTATATCAGGAAAAGACGCTATAGATTTTACAAATCTTATTGTTAGGTATTTGGAAGATGGTTTGGTCTCAGAGATTGTTATTAATTCAGCAAGTTTAGATAAGTCGGAGAATATATATAAGGTTATGTTAAGAGGTAACTTTAAATAATGAAAAAAATAGATGAATTTTTAAATTTAATAAGGAGAATTCTTTCAAACGAATCCATCTCTATTAAAATTTATATTGTATGGGGTTTAATAACGTTATTAATGTTTGGCTTCATGGGATTTTTACCAGTATCAAAAATTTTCTTATCAAACGTAGCCCTTCTGGATGATTTATATAAAAACAATCTTAACTTAGAAAAGAAAATTGATGAGTTAAAGGTGGCAAAAGAAAAAGTAGAATTAGTTGGAGAGGACATCAATATTTTAGATAAGTTTCTTCCCGATGAGTTTCAAGCTCAGAATTACTTAGTGGACATGTCTATAATATTTGGTCAGTCAGGGTATTCTCTTGATTCGATTAGTTTTACAAATAAAGATGCTAACGAGGTTAATATGAGTCTCCGTATATCAGGAAAAGGAAATTTAAAGGATTTGGTATCTAAGTTAGAGGAATCAAAAAAATTAAACGAGATTCAAAGCATTAGATACAGCGTGGGTAGCAGAGAAGATAGTTTGAATATGACTATCAAGTCTTTTATTATGGAGAATAAATGAAATTATTTTTTACTACACTTGGAATATTTATTACAGTATTACTTGTCTGGTTAGTTATTGGTATGAAAAAAATTGACAGAAACACCTTTCTTCCTTCAGCAGTACTTGACAAAGCTGTACCTTTGAATGCTATCATTGATATAGAATTTATTAATAATTTGAAAAATCCTGCCAATGGATCAAAATAATAACGCATACAGCATAAAAACACAGTCAACAAAAGGTTTAAGCACTTTTGTCCTCACGCTTTCAATTTCGCTTATTGTTTTCAGTGCAATTTATTATTTTATGACAACAAAGGCATCTACTTCCGAATACGACGCTTTTAATGTTAGTGTTATTGACGAAAAAAAGTCAGAAGAATCCTCTTCAAAACCAGTTACTCAGAAAAATTCGGATGAGGATAGTTCTGTTTTCGGAAAGTTAGCAAGTGCCTCTCCAGATTCTAATTCCGGACAGGTTTTAGCAGGAACCGATGTTATAGAGACCGAAGTACAGGCCGAAGTTCCTCAGACTACTCAAAGCAATCTTGAGACAGGTGTAACAAGCATCACATTTGGTTTAGTATCAGCTCTCGCTTTGTTCGTATCGGGAATGGTTTTTATACACAAGGGTCCGAGAAAAGCTGCTTTAAGTATTTTTGAAAAAAATATTACTGGAAGAATTTAATCCGAATTTAATTTTCCTGAACAGCTCTTATAATTAATCTATTTGTTTTAGTCCCTGCAGGCCAGCATGTCATTAAACTTACTGTGGGTTGATTGAGATACATAGGTTTCCAGTTTTCCAAGGGATCTACTTCTTTAGGTGAAAGAACCACTTTATCCTCAACTTTGTAGTTAATTTTTCTTTGATTGTATTCTATTGTAAATCTATCACCGGTTTCTAAATTCCCGAGAGTTGAGAAAATTGTTTTGTAATTTTTAGGATTAAAAAACCAAGGCAATACCGAGTGTCCATAAATAAAAGAATCTCCAACCTCACCGGGTAGCGCAGAACCTTTGTAATGGCCTATGAAATCATCGGGGCTCGGTCCGTCAAACTCGCTCTTAACGAGGGCATTTTCAATTTTTAATTTTGGAATAGTGATATAGAAATATTCAGGAATCGAGCTGTTTTCTTTGTAAAAATTATTCTCCTCAATTTCCTCAAAATTGAAGTCTTTAAATCCTGTGGCTAGACCTAATACAGTGTTCTCCATAGGTTTAACAACGGTGTCTTGGGTTTTAAAAAATACCAGCGGGAGCACTACTTGAGTACCTAAAACTATAAACCCCAGCGCCATCAGTAATCCCGGAAGCACCCTGGTTCTGAAAAAGAACGCCGGATTTACCGAATTAAATATCGGATCAAAAGACTCATCCTTTATGTAAATTTTTTTATTACTTGACCTTGTCATATTTATGAATTTAATACAGTTTCAATAATCATGGGGATTAACATATCCTCATCTATTTCACTTAATTTAGACTTCATATCAATTTTTCTGAATTTTTCATAAATATCTACCAATTGTTCCAATGTAAAATTCTTAGATTGGGTTTGTGCCTTTCCTTTAACGAAAGGGTGTAGTTTTTTATATGAGGGAGATTCAGTTTTAGCTTGAGCTGTGGTTCTTAGTCCGTAGTACATCATAGATAGTATTTCGTATGGCGATACCTGATCTTTGATTAGTTTTGATAGCTCCTGATATGCTCTCTCCCTTTGCTTATGAAATACCGCGTCCACAAAATTAAAAATATTACTTTGAGGTTGGACCTCATTTAAATTTAATCTGGCCTTCATTTTCTCTGCATTTTTTATAAAGACATTTGTTTTTGGAAGAGGCTTTCCGGACAAAACTACTATTGTAGTAGATTCTGGTATTTTAATTATTTTTTCCAGATATGGTTCTAAGTTGGTTCTTGCAGCGTTAGTTATATCAAGCACAATAAAAGGCGGATTTCCAAAAAGATCGTTGGAACAACCTTTCTCATATAAATTTTCAGGAGTTATTTCTGATATTTCAATTTCAATTCTGGATTGCGCCCCAATCTTTTTCTGTTGGTTCTGTATTAATATTCTTGATTTTGAAATATCTTCTCCGTGAACTATGTATACCATGGGTTTATTTTAACTAAAAAAATCGGATTTACCTATACGATTTAATGGAGATTATTTGTTTCCGAATAGATATTTTTGTACGTAGGCATGTATTTGTGAATAATCCCCAGCTTGAGGTATGAGAACCCAAGCCCCTCCGTATAGAGTAGAGTCGTTAGGATGATAAAGTAGTCCACCCTCGTTTCCATCAGCGCTGTCGTCAATGACTATCTGAATCACTTTATCAAAATCTAATTTTTGTGAAAGTTGAAAAAAGCTTTGAAGGTCACCTAGTTTGATATCTGTTTCAACATTGTTGGCATACTGGTCATAGAGCTCCTTTAGTTTTGAAAAATTAACTAAAGTTTCCAGCGACAACCCCTTATTTTTAACTGCCATAATAACATTTTGCTGTCTCTTGGATCTTGCAAAGTCGGAACTTTCCCCGTTGTTGCCGTGTCTAGATCGTGCGTATTTAAGAGCAGTTTTCCCATCCATTTTTTGTAAACCTTGTTCAAATTTAAGAGTTTCATATCTGCAAGGAAATGTATTTAATGCCACGGCTTCTTTATCAAGTTCTTTTTCTTCGGCTTCTTTAAATATTTTATCTGTTTCTTCTTGAGTTTTCCCACACAAATCCCCTTCCTTTCCTTCTATTGGGTACGCATAATCCGTGAAAGATGTTTCAACATTGATATCTATTCCTCCTAAGATGTTTATTATATTTTCAAAAATATCA
>JAKLGS010000063.1 GCA_022710505.1 Patescibacteria group bacterium | reverse complement strand
AGGTCTGATGTAGCAAATCTTCCACCATCAAGCTGGACCATAGGTCTTAAGTCCGGCGGTATGACAGGAATTACTTCCATAATCATTCTTCCCGGAGTAACACCAGATCTTCTAAATCTTTCAACTACAACTAATCTTTTAGCAATTTTTTGAGCTCTTTGACCCTTTGCTTTAGTAAGCTGTTCTCTTAGTTGTTCAGACAAAACATTAAGATCCATTCTGTCTAAAATTACTTTAAGAGCATCTGCACCAATTTCAAGTTTACAAAATTTATCTAAATAGGAGATGAGTGTGATGTACTCGTTTTCGGAAATTACTGAGTTTATTTCTACACTTTCAATCTTTTTTTGAATTAATTTAAATTTCTTCTCCTGCTCCTCTACTTTCTTCTCGTAAACCGAGGTTATTTTTTGAATCTGTTGTCTGATTTTTAGTTCTTCTTCCTTAGCTTTCATCTCATCGTTCGTCTTTTTCAAATCGTCGATCTCTTTGTTCAGTGCTTTGACTTGATCCTCAATCTCCTTTTGAAGAGATGCTTTGGTCATTTCTAAATCTTTTCCAATCTGAGAAACTGCTTTTGTTTTACTTTTCTCATCGATTTCCGTTACGATAAATGAAGCAAAATACACTACAGATTCAACATTTCTAGGAGTTAGATCGAGCAAAAGCGCCATATTCGAAGGAATACCCTTAAAAAACCAGACATGCGCTACCGGAGAAGCTAACTTAATGTGACCCATTCTTTCTCTTCTAACTCTGTTATGGGTAACTTCGACTCCGCATTTATCACAGATTACACCTTTGTATCTTATTCCTTTAAATTTTCCGCAATAGCATTCGTAGTTTTTTGAAGGTCCAAAAATTCTTTCGTCAAAAAGACCGTCTCTTTCGGACTTAAAAGTTCTATAGTTAATAGTCTCAGGTTTGGTAACCTCCCCATAGGACCATTCTAAAATATTTTCAGTTGATGCAAGGTAAATTCTAAGTGCATCAAAATCTTTTAATTTATTAATATCTCTCATATTTTTATCCTTTTATAAATCTTCCGATTCCTCTTTTACTTCTTCTAAACCTTCACTTTCAAGACCTTCTTCATCTACAACACTAACCTCTTGATCAAGAATTTCAGAACCTTTCCCATCTACTTTTTCCTCTTCAGGTGCTGCAACCGGTGTATCAGTTTCTTCTTCAGAAGTACCTTCTGCTGAATAAGCCTCTAAACCTAATCCCAAACCATTCAATTTTCTAACTAATAGTTTAAAGGTCTCAGGGACTGTAGATCCGGGAATTTCGTTTCCTTGTATTAATGCACTAAATGCCTGCACTCTACCCATCATATCGTCGGATTTGATTGTCAACATTTCCTGTAAAGTATGTGCAGCTCCGTATGCTTCCAATGCCCAGACTTCCATTTCTCCGAATCTCTGACCTCCGAACTGTGCTTTACCACCCAAAGGTTGTTGGTTAATCAATGAATAAGGGCCTGTTGACCTTGCGTGCATCTTTTCTTCAGACATGTGGACTAGTTTAAGAATATAAGCATCTCCGACAACAATGTCATTGTGATAATACTCACCTGTCCTACCGTCAATAAGTTTCATTTTTCCGCTTGCCGGATAACCGGCTTTCTTAAATTCTTCAAGTAATCTTTCTTCCGGAATTCTTTGTAAGGATGGAATTTCGTAATATTTTCCCAGCTTTTTGCCTACCGCCCCAAGAGAAGTTTCCAAAATCTGACCGACATTCATTCTTTTTAAAACTGCTTCTGATGAGAAAATAATATCTACCGGAGAACCATCAGGAAGCAAAGGCATGTCTATTGCAGGTACAATAGCTGAAATAACTCCTTTATTACCGTGTCTGCCTGCAAGTTTATCACCTATTTCAATTTTCTTTTGTTGTGCTACATATACAGTAATTTTTTTAATCGTTCCTGCGGGAAGCGATTCATTATCTTCTTTTGTTACAGTCTTAACACCTATTACAACTCCGTGCTCCCCATGAGGCATTCTTAAAGAAGTATCTCTAACATCTTTAGCTTTTTCACCAAAAATTGCTCTTAATAGTCTTTCTTCTGAAGTTAAATCAACTTCTCCTTTAGGTGCTACTTTACCAACCAGAACATCTCCAGATTTAACTTTGGATCCAATAGTAACAATACCCTCTTCATCTAAATTTCTTAGAGTATCTTCTGAAACATTAGGAATATCTCTGGTGATTTCTTCAGGACCTAACTTTGTTTCTTGAACTGAAACTACATAATCCTGTATATGAATTGAAGTTAAGACATCTTCTTTTACGATACGATCTGAAATGATAATTCCATCTTCATACTCTAAACCTTCATATATCATATAGGCGACCTTCATATTGGTTCCGATGGCAATTTCACCTTCATCTACTGCAGGACCTTCAATAAGGATGTCTCCTTTTTTTATCTTTTGGCCTGTCAATACTTTAACAACTTGGTTATAGCTTGTTCCACTATTTGTTTGAATAAATTTCTTTGTTTTGTATTCAGTTTTTCTGTTTTTCTCGGAGTATTTAACTATTACCTTTTCTGCATCGGCATAATCGACCACACCGCTATCCTCAGCAATAATTAAGGCGTCGGTATTTCTGGCAACCTCGGCTTCAATACCCGTACCAATTATAGGTCTTTGAGGTTTTACCAAAGGAACTGCCTGGGACATTTGCTGTGTAGCCATGGTTATACGTGTAACCTCGTCGTTCTGTACAAAAGGAACCAGTCCTGCGACTACACCTAAAACTTGTGCCGGAACAACTTCAATGTATTCAGCCGTTGCTCTGTCTCCTAAGAAAAACTCTCCTCCCTTTCTTATTGGTACGTGTTCGTCTAAAATATAACCTTTTTCATCTATTTCAACTGATTGGTCTGTAATATTTGTATGCTCTTCATCGTAAGCTGCTAAATAAACAACCTCATCAGTAATTTTTACATTTCCTTTTGAATCTTTTTCGAGCTTTATATAAGGTGTTTCTAAAAATCCGTATTGATTAACTCTTGCATACATAGACATGTAATTTATGAGTCCAACATTAGGTCCTTCAGGAGTTCTTGCTGGGCAAATTCTTCCGAAATATGAATTGTGAACATCCCTAACTGAAAAACTTGCTCTATCTTTTGATAAACCACCCGGTCCCAAGACAGAAAGTCTTCTTAAATGATCAAGTGCAGTTAAAGGATTTTGTTGATCGTGTAACTGAGAAAGCTGTCCGGTAGCGAAGAATGAATGTACTGCAGCAGCGATTGCTCTCGGAGCTATTAATGTGGAAGGTTCAGGTAACCTGTCCCTCGGGGCAAGACTCATTCTTTCTTTAATATTCTTTTCCATCCTCAAGAAACCAACTCTCATCTGCCATTGTAAAAGCTCTCCCATACTTTTTACTCTTCTGTTGCCCAAAAAATCAACGTCGCTGGGATCACCAATACCATTATTAAGCTCAATTATTCTTGAGAGTATTTTTATAAGGTCTTCGAGTTGAATAAGTTTGTGCTTAGGATCATTAGGAAAGTTTAAACCCAAGGTTTGGTTTAGTTTAAACCTACCTATGGACCCCAAACTGTACCTTCGTTTATTAAAGAACATAGCATGAACCAATGCCTTTGCATTATCGATAACTAAAGGCTCACCGGGTCTCATTTTCTTGTAAATTTCTAAACAAGCATCATCAAACCCTTCTGCAGGATCTTTGGCTAAAGTAGCTTCAGTGTAATTAATTTCGGGATTTGTTTCCACACCTACAAAAGCTTGCCTTATATCGTCATCTGATTCCAAACCGAAAACTCTCAATAATGTTGTGGCGGTAATTTTTCTTTTTTTATCTATTCTTAAGGTAATAACACCGGTCCTGGAAGTTTCGAATTCTAGCCAGACACCGCTTTTAGGAAGTACTTTAGCTGCAGCAAGAAATTGTCCCGTAACGGGAGAGTTCTCCCCGCCGAATAAAACACCCTCAGATCTTATTAATTGACTAATAATAATTCTTTCAACACCGTTAATAACAAAGGTACCTTGATCTGTCATCAGGGGAATATCTCCCATATAAATCTCATTTACTTTTTTCTTTTTGGAAATTGGATCTTCAATGGAAGCTTGTACATACCAAGGAGCATCGTAAGTTCTTCCGGTTCTTTTAGCTTCCTCTATCGTAATATTTTCTTTATCAACTCTTGGATCAGATAGGGTTAAAACCCA
>JAKLGS010000062.1 GCA_022710505.1 Patescibacteria group bacterium | reverse complement strand
CAAGATATTTTAGAAAAAACATACCCCGAGCTTTATTTGAATGTATCCGATCAAGAGTACTTGAGCAGATCGGGATTAGTACACAGACTAGACAAAGATACCTCAGGTATTGTAGCAGTTGCCAAAAATACAGATACTTTTCATTATCTTTTACACCAGTTTAAACAAAGGAAAACCTTAAAAGAATATGTTGCTGTTGTTCATGGGGAGATAGAGGATGAAATTATTGAAATTGACGCACCTTTAGCTAGAAATCCTAAAGCCCCGTTACGGATAGCTGTTGTATCAGGGGGAAAACCTGCTTTTACTAAAATTGAGAAAATGTATTCCAAAAATATTGATGGTAATACTTACACTTTAGTAAGGGTTTTTCCTAAAACGGGCAGGACACATCAGATAAGAATCCATCTGTCATCTATCGGACATCCTGTAGCAGGTGATAAAATATATTGCGCATCTAATTTACTCGAAAACGATGATATTGTTTTTAGTAGGCTAATGTTACATGCCGAAATATTAGGTTTTATTGACCCCGAAAATCAAAAATTTCACCGTTTTAAATCCCCCTTGCCAAACGAATTCAAAATATAATATGATATATCAGATATATCTATGAAAAATTCTCCTGCCCAAAGGAAATATAAGTCAGGTTCCAAGACATCTATTAACCGCTCTGTCCGAAAAAGAATATTTAGGATTGGTTTGGTGTTGTTGGTGTTCGTATTCTCCTTAGGTTTGTTATTTTCATATTCTTTTTATAAATATTTAAATCAAAAATTTGCTTCAGCTTCATCTTCAACCAGTTATTCAATATCAGATGATTTAATTCCTACAGTTTCTTACATTGTTGTGGAGGATTTAGATAGTGATCCAGTGGTTGTAAAAAAAGTACATTTCATGATTTTTAATAAAAGTAATAAAAAGCTGTCTATATATGACTTACCGGTAGATAAGGATTACTCATTACCTGGGAAGTTTGGCAATGAAATTTTAAGCAGAGTTTTTGCCTTAAGTTCGTTGAATTCAGATGATAAATTCTTATCAGGAGCTAATTATGTGAACAGGTCTATTTTAAAACTCTTTGGTTTTAAAGTGGATAAATTTTTACTGACTGATGAAAGCCACGAAGATTTTTTTGACACCCTTTGGCGTAATGGAGACGTACTAAGTATAAAAAGTCTACGTGATGTTGCTGGTTTAGACGGCTCTTTTAAAACCGATATTGATATAAGAGAGTTCTATGACCTTATGTCATTTATAAATTCATTACCTTCGGATAGAGTGGTGGATGATAAAAATTTTCCCGAATCTTTTAAAAATACTGGTATTTTTGATGATTCTATAAGAGAAATTACTTTTGACTCTGCAGTAGCAGGGGAAAAGAAAAATATTTCAGTTCTTAATGGTACTAATTACGATGGGCTTGCCTCCTTTGGCGCTAGAGTAATAGAAAACTACGGAGGTAGGGTAGTGGCCACCAACAGTACCGCGAGAACATATGACAAAAGTGTCATTATAACCGATGATATTAATTCTCAGACAACCGGATTTCTATCCAGGGTTTTTAAAATTGACAACATTGTACCTAAGGATCAGGCAGGTGTTTATATCGAAAATGAAGTGGATAGATCGGATGTGGTGGTCATTTTTGGATTTGACAGTTCTAACGATTTGTATTAGTATATTCACAGTACTCTCTCCTTTCTATCCCCCGTCCCAAATTAGGGCGGGGGTTTATTTTATTCCCCAAAGAAAAGTCTGATTTCTTTGTTTAACTTGGTTTTTAGGTTTTTCTTTTTCCATCGGACTCGCTCCAAAAGGAGTTCGTCAGAGGGCGGGGGGTTATTTTATTCCCCTAAATTAAATTGTTTACTGATTGTAGTTATAGGTTTTTAATATAAAAATATGGAAATAAAAAATTATTTAGCTTTGTTTTTAGGTTTTTTTGCTGTGGTTTTAGGAATATACCTAAGGTTTAAACCCAAAAAATCCAAATCAACAGGTTCTTCGGGATCCGAAAGAGTAGTCTTAGAAGTCCAACTGAGCAGAAACGACGAGGAAAAGAGAGACATTCAAGCATCTTCTTTAAGCGCTGAAAATATGTTTTCCGCTTTACACGGTCTTTTGAAAGACGACCCTTCTATTCAGGAATCATTATCTTTTGAAATGGCAGCTTCGGGAGAAAGAGGGATACGATTTTATGTCACAACCCCGGCCTCTGTTTTGAGCTTTGTAGAAAGCCAGATATATGCTCAATATCCAACTTCAAGTATTAATATAGTCTCCGACTACACTCCTGCGATAAACACTTCCCATACCGACTATAAAGTTTCCAGTATTGTATTCTCCAAACCCGATTATTACCCGATAAAAAGCTTCAGAGATTTTGAAACCGATCCCATGTCTTCAATATCATCTTCGGTGTCTAATTTAAAGCCGGGGGAGGAGGTTTGGGTACAGGTTTTATCAAGACCAATAGCGGATAAATGGCAACAGGATGGTTTTGATTATGTTAATAAGGTTAGGGAGGGTCAGGATCCGGGAAAAACTAAGAGCGCTTATAATATTTTTTTTGATGTCATAAAAAAAGAATTGTTCGAAATTACCGCAGGAGTTCTTACCGGTCTTTTTTCTAGACCTACCGACGGTACCGAGGTTAAAGGAAAATATATCACCTCTGCACCTAAAATAAGTGCGGCTAAAGAAACAGAGCTAAAAGCTATCGAAAATAAACTATCCAGAATGGGTTTTGAGACAGTTATTAGGGCTGTTTCGGCATCAACACAGCCTGATAGAGTAGATGCTAACTTAAGATCAATAACTGCTTCGTTAGAGCAATTTTCAAGTACAAGTTTAAATAGTTTTTTAGGTAAAAATGAGGATAATAAACAGTCTGCTCTAGACGCGTATAAAAAAAGAGATTTTGATTCAGAGAGATCAATAATATTAAATACCGAAGAAATGGCCTCTCTGTATCACTTCCCCCTCTCACATATAGATACCCCTAACATTTCTTGGGTTTACTCAAGAAAATCCGAGCCACCGACTAACTTGCCAATAGAAAATTGCACATACATAGGGGAGACTATGTATAGAAATCAATCAGTTAAGTTCGGAATTCGAAACGATAATGATGATAGATTAAGGCACCTTTATGTTATTGGGAAGTCAGGTACTGGAAAATCCTCTTTGTTTGTTACAATGCTGTCTCAGGATATTGCAAATGGTCAGGGAGCTGCAATTTTGGATCCTCACGGAGAGACAATAGAAAACATACTTGATAGAATTCCTGACAATAGGGTTGAGGATGTTATTTATATGGATCCTTCTGATACTGAGTTTCCTGTTGCACTAAATCTTTTGGAAATTGATGATCCTTCTCAAAAGAATTTGATGGCTTCAGGTTTGGTGTCAGCAATAAAGCAGCATTTTGATTTTTCATGGGGACCTAGGTTAGAGTATTTACTAAATTATTGTGTTTTAACCTTATTGGAAGTCCCCGGTACAACAATGTTAGGTATAACAAGGCTGCTCGAGGATCAAAATTATTTAAATTATATTTTACATTTTGTAAGAGATCCCCTGGTTCAAAAATTTTGGTCAGAGGAGTTTAAACAAATGAAAGGTAACCAAAAATTAGTTACTGAAGCTATATCGCCAATTCAGAACAAGGTTAATAGGTTTTTAGCATCAACCACCATTAGAAATATTCTCGGTCAGAGAAAATCCACCATAGACATTTGGGATGCAATGAACTCGGGTAAAATATTATTAATGAATTTATCAAAGGGTAAAATAGGCCAGGATAACGCGAACTTGCTCGGAGCCCTTCTTGTATCAAGAATTCAATTCTATGCCCTTCAGAGAGCGAGAATACCAAATGATAAAAGAAGGCCATTTTATTTATATGTTGATGAGTTTCAAAATTTTGCCACCGGTAGTTTTGAAGAGATACTTTCAGAATCAAGAAAATACAAATTGGGGCTTAATTTAACACACCAGTTTACTGGTCAGCTTCCAGAAAACCTTCTTAAAGCTGTTTACGGAAATGTTGGTACGATAATGACCTTTTCTTTAGGTGCTCCCGATGCTAAGGAATTAGCAAAAGAATTTGCTCCTTATTTTGGTGAGGAGGATATAATATCGTTGGAAAGATTTCAGGTGTACACTAAGCTAATGGTGGATGGGATGACCTCTCATCCTTTTTCAGCTAAAATACTAGTTCCTTGGGCTGATGATT
>JAKLGS010000061.1 GCA_022710505.1 Patescibacteria group bacterium | reverse complement strand
AAGTAATTTTATTCGACGTCGATCGTACATTAATAGACACAACAAAGTTCAAAGAGAAAATTAAATTAAAAATTTCGCAGTTAGTGAATATTTCTTTGGAAGATTTTTTAAAAATAGAGCAAGGTTACGTTAAAAAGGGGGAGGGATTTACTGATTTTATTCCACAAGAATACATTAAATTTCTAAGCAATAAGTTTGGTTTTGACAAATCAAAAATTTCGAAAGCTTTCTTTGATGACGATAATTTTAAAGATATTTTGTATGAAGATGTTTTAGATTGTTTAAAATCCCTTAGTAAGGACTATATTTTGGGAATTTTTTCAGAAAGTTTTAAGGATTTTCAAATGTTAAAGCTTCATAATACCGGGCTTTTACCGTATTTTAATCAGGATTTGGTTTTTATTTTTAAAAGAAAACTAACAGATGATTCTTTGAAAATTCTTCCTGAAAATTGTTTTATCGTTGATGACAACCTCCCAGTTATAAATGCTCTTAAACAAGTTGGTAAATACAAACCTATTTGGGTGGATAGAAAGGGAAGTGACGCTGGCTTTGATGTCACCTCTATTCAAGATTTAAATAATATTTATAAGGTTTTAAATGACTTATCTATATTCTAAAAACCGATTGACTTGCAAATAGACTTATAGTATAATGTACACAATAAGCTTTCGGCGAGGAAAGTAATCACCCCAACCAACCACAATTAAGAGCTATAAGCCCGGGTTGGTACTTAAAAAGAAAAGGAGAAAAAAATGGGTATAACCCAGATTTTCATCATTGTTTTAGCTGTAGCACTTGTTGCTACAGCCTCTGTAGCGATTGCCAAAAGCAGGGAGATAAGAGAGGTTGCTGCCGTTGAAATGACGCTGGGGATTCTTCCAAAACAAATGCGGGAGTTGATAAAAACTGCTGAAAAAAACAGGACCGTCGACGCCCCCGCTCGTTTTTTAGGAGATTCCTTGCAGCAATATTTTGCTGTAGCTGGTGTTCTCAACAGGCGGAAGGCAATCGATAATTTACGCCGGTTGGTAAGCAAGATGGAGGGTACCAGCAGTGTTGTTTCTTTGGACATAAGGGTAAGTGAAAATCCCCTTAGTGTTTACCCAGGATTTGATCTTATGCTTCAAATGAAAAACGCTATTAGTACTAAAAAAATAAATTTCGGAGCACGTAAAAACGAAATCGGTACAAAGAGGTACACCTACAGGGATTAGGAATAGGTAGTTAAATTTAATCGGTATTTATAGACTCGCCACTATAGGTACCGATTTTTTTTGCGTACTAAATTACGGTAATTAACAACTTTAATCTTATTCATATTAATTTACTGGGGAAATGATTAAGAATCAGTATATTTCTTTATGGTGGGTGATCCAGGAATCGAACCTGGGACCTCTTCCTTATCAGAGAAGCGCTCTAACCGACTGAGCTAATCACCCATCTTGATACTACCTTATCTTATTTAGTGTCTTTCGCTAACGCTCACATCATACAGTTCTAATTTCTTTTATAAAGATTAGCACCGGTTGTCACTTCGTTCCAACAGGAGCTAATCACCCATTTTACATCTAACTAATTTTCTTCTATCCCAATTTATTATCCTTGGTTTTACTCTTGAAGGGTCGAATTGCGTTAAACCAAAAACAATTGAGCAAATTTTAACACAGGGTCATTTTTCAGTCTATCTTCATTTTCTCGATAATTATTTTGTATTTGTTGTAAAATTAAAAAACATGACTAAACAAAAACCAATCGTAGTTACAATTGGAGGAGGAACAGGGAGCTTTGTAGCACTTTCTGGGTTAAAATATTATGATATTGACCTAAACGCAATTGTTGCTATGACAGATTCCGGAGGATCAACGGGTAAATTACGTGATCAATTAGGAGTACTTCCACCCGGTGATCTTCGACAAGCACTAATTGCACTTTCAGAAGCTTCCGAAATTTGGAGAAAATTATTCACTTACAGATTTGAGACTGGAGATTTGAAAGGTCATAATTTCGGAAACATTTTTTTATCCGCTATTGAAAAAATTACTGATTCAAATCAAGAAGCCATAGATCGAGCGGCAGATGTTCTTCAAACTTGTGGCAGAGTTATTCCAATTACTTTTGATAATTGTACTTTATGTGCAAAGTATGAGGATGGTACTGTTTTTGAAGGAGAGGCTAACATTGATGAGGAAACAAAAAGTGGTGTGAGAATAGAAAAACTTTATTTAAAGCCTTCTGCTGATATAAATCTTGAAGCCAAGAGGGTTTTAGAAAGGGCGAATTCCATAGTCCTAGGCCCCGGAGATTTATACACCAGCATTCTTCCAAATTTAATAGTATCTGGGGTGCCTGACATTTTCCACTATGCAAAAGCAAAAAAGATATTAGTAGTGAACTTGATGACTAAAGTAGGACAGACAGAGGGTTTCAAAGTTAGTGATTTTATAAATGAAATAGAAAAATACTTAGGTGAGGGTTCAATTAATTATGCTGTAGTTAATTCACAAAAACCTTCGAAACAGTTGATAAAAATTTATAAAGATGTAGATAAAGCTGATATTGTTGAAGATGATTTAGGAGGAACTTACAGAAGAGCTAAGATTATAAGGGCTGATTTGTTGAGTGATTCAGCGTTCGAAAAATCCCCATCCGACGTGTTAAAAAGGAGTTTAATAAGACACGATCCTGATAAATTAGCCAAGGTTATTCACCGTTTAGTTACATCATAGTGAGTTTTTTAATAATATTTTTTATTGTTTTCAAATTGCTATTGACTTACTGTCTTTTTTTGTAGTAATATCTACCACACGGAATGGAAATGCTATCTTACCCCAAGAGGAAGCTCTAGATTTCAATATTAAAGTTTAATAAAAAGTGAAGAAGACGTGTATTGCGTTTGTTTTTGCAACGAAAGAATTTGAAAGATTTGGATATTTTTTATTGAAAATTAATTGGATCTTAGCACGGGCCGTTAGCTCCTGTTGATACGTAGTATCAACCGCTCCTAACTCATTAAAGTATATAGATTAGATTTTAATGAGCCTTGGCGAATGAGTGGTTGTAAATAAAACGATTATCAGACGGAGAAGTTAGGAGAGTTGGTAGAGCACTTAGACGTTTACGTCGCAGTGCTAGTAAATACAATAATTGAAAACAAAATAAGTAGCGATTCAGTAAATGATCCGGGCCGTTAGCTCCTGTTGGAGCGAAGCGACAACCGGAGCTAATGCATTAAAAGATACTAAGTAACTTTTAAAGTGAGCTTTAGCGAACGGAGATTTTGAAAATAAATTGGCACCGTGGCTTGGGCCGTTAGCTCAGTTGGTAGAGCACTTAGAGATTGCCGAAGGCAAGCTCGCAGTGCAAGAAGATAGAACATTTAAAAATTTAAAACAGGACTGAAGCAGATAAGTTGGGCCGTTAGCTCAGTTGGTAGAGCACTACATTTGCAATGTAGGGGTCAGCGGTTCGAATCCGCTACGGTCCACCAAATAGATTTAGTACTTACTTGGTTGGATGAGAATGGATGCTACGCATGTTTCCTTTGGGAAAGGCGCAGTCGCGACGGCGACGAGGCGGGGTCAACTGACGCATCAGCAGATGCGAACAGGTGACCGAATCCGCTACGGTCCACCAAGTAAAAACGCGGTTGTTAGCAATAGAAAACATTTTTTGCTAAGAAACCTGGTTGATAGGAAATTATCGATCAGATTTTTAAGCAAAAGCTTAAAGGTTCTTTGAAAACTGAACAGAAAGTCTTTCTTCTACTATTTTTAAAAATGGTAGAAAAACAATAGTTCAATTTCTTTAGATTGATTTAAGTTATTAATGCATGTGGTGGATGCCTTGGGTATTCGTGCCGATAAAGGAAGTGCAAGACTGCTTTAAGCCTCGAGGAGCTGTCAAGAAGCGTTATCACTCGGGGATTTCCGAATGGGGAAACCCGACCACGTTTAAACGTAGGTCACTCATTACTCAAAGCCTTGTTTACAAGGTCATAGGTGATGCAGAGGGAACTCGGCGAACTGAAACAACTTAGTAGCCGGAGGAAAAAAGACAATGTTGTTATTTCCCTAGTAGCGGCGAGCGAAAGGGAAGGAGCCCAAACCCAAATTGTTTTTAGATCGAGTGGTTTGATTTATCAAGCTATCTTGATCTCTAAACAAAATAAATGGGGGTATGGAAAATCCACATCCGCCTCGGGCGGAAAAGAGTCACAAATTGTTCTTGTAGAAAAAGTCGCCTGGAAAGGCGCGCCATAGAGAGTAACAGCCTCGTATTTTAAA
>JAKLGS010000060.1 GCA_022710505.1 Patescibacteria group bacterium | reverse complement strand
AAATGGCGTACGCAGCACCACCAGAGTCAGAGTAGCCAACAATGACACGGTCAGAAACGCCGCCATCACGCAATTCAGTATTAGTCCATTCATAGGTATTAGTTTTTCCCCAACCTTCACGATTAGCCAATAAGTTCCATTCAATTGCTTCTAACATTCTCACTTGTTCACCAATTATGGGTAATCCTGCTGCAGCCAAAATATTTCCTTCCGCCTCGTTAATTGCTTTATTGGCATCATTCCAAGTTACATTAAAACGATCTTCTAATCCCAGTTCATCAGTAATTTGTGACGATGAATATTTATCGCCATATTTTGGTTTTGGCATAGTTTCTACTGCTATCCATTTGCCTGGTAGTTGAGGAAATGGCACTTTTTCATCTTTTACCAAATTCCAGTACCATTCTTCTAAATTTCGTCCAATTGAATGATCTTCTTTTTGGGAATCGGTCAAAGTCTCATATTTATGCCAGTTTGGATAAAGACGTTGACGATTTTTAAGATATTCATCTACACCATCTCTTTTAATATCGGCAAGAGTACCTAAATTAACATCAGGTATGAATCGTAATTCCATTCCTAAATTTTTTAATTTTTCTCTAACCTCAGGAGTAACCGAATCGGGAAGTGGTGATACTTCTACATCAACTCCTAATACTTTTTTCCAGGCTTCTTGTTCATTTTTAAGAGTTTCTGGAGAAACTATTGTTTTCGACTCGGTAGGGGAAGTTGTCTCCCTATCAACACCTCTTCTTTGAGATGTATTTTGTGGAGCAATATATTCAACATGCCTTATTAACTCTTGAAGTTTTTGTCGATCAAGATTTGAGTCTAATTTGTTTACATAATAATAATTGAGAGCTGATTTAAATGTTTCATTAATATCGCCATTATAAAATGCCAATACAAAATCCCTGACTCGTTTTGGTTCCATACGATCGTCATATATAAACGGTTGGGGTTGATCAGCGGCTACTTTTCTTTCTTTGACTAATTTTTTTGCTCCTTGGTGAAATTCTTTATATTTACTAAGAATTTCAGAAATACCCGGTATTTCTTGAAGTTGTTCTGGTAAAAGTGCTGATTCACGTGATGGTAAAGTTTTGATATCTGATACTTCTTGTTGTTGTGGTACCAAAGAAAATAAAGCATCGGTGGAATATGAAAAAGTTTCTTCTGGTAAATCACTAGGAGCTTTCAGATAAACCCAACGTCTCAATTGTGCTGGATCAAGAGGTTCTCTCCCGAAATAACCTTTTCCTGGAGGATTCATCAAAGCAACTATTTTGGTGGTACTTTTGTCTACGGGAATACTTTCCGAAGCATCTTCTGATAAAACCACATTTTCTCCTCTTTGCAAGGAATCAAGAACTTCGTGTAGGCGGATAAGAATATTTGGAGCGGCGGAATTAAACTCATCTAATATGATAACTTTAGTTTTTCCTGTTTCTTGTCTTAAACCAGAAGTTACTTTTCCATCAACAAAAACATATTCGGGATCTTCAGGATGATTTTTATTTGGATTAGGGATATATCGTCCCATTAAATCTTCTACATCAGTTGCTCCATTTAAATTGGCGTAATGAACTTCCCAGCCTAAATCTGAAGCCATTTTTCTGACTGTGGTTGTTTTTCCAATACTTGTTCCACCTTCTATTAATAGAGGATCTCCTTGAAGCAAGCTAACAGCTATATCTTTTTCTAAATTTAGGGAAAATCGATCTTCTATAAAATCAGTGTATTGTTCACGTTTTGGAACAAAAGTACTTTCTCTATTTTGGGATTTAGGTAAACGAACACCAAGATAGGAGACTGAATCAAAAGTTTCCTTTATGGGTGACTCTATTTGTGGTTTTATTGATTGTTCAGAAACAGGTCTATCTATTGTCATAAATTACCCCTATAAGTTAAACCAACTTTTTCTAATATTGGGAATTTCGATTTTTTAATTGTTTCTTCATCTGCCACTACAATAATTGACACATCTTTATAAGCTGGTGTTACTGTTTGTGATTTTAAATTAACTTTATCGTATATTTCAACTTGTCCAGTTGGATATTGGACAACAAAATCATAAATATCTTTCGAAAAATCATCTTCTAAAGTGATAAAAACTTTTGATGGTTGGGAAACAAGTTTAACCATATCTGATACATTTATTTCTTCATGATAACCAAGTTCTATAAGTATTTTAGCCACTCTTTGGATTTCTTCTTTATCTTTAGTAATAATTAAAGAAACTTCTTTTTGAGAAACAGAATATTCAATAAATTTAATAAGATCACTATTCATAAGCCAAGTATACTAAAAAGTATCATAATTTGCGATAGCTTCTCTAATAACATCAGCCAATTTCTCCGACATCTCCTTCACTCCTATATTAGCCACACTGTTAGGATAATAACGTTCTACATGTTCGGTACCACTACCAATACCCAAACCAATTAATTTTTGGTCGGTTTCTTTCAAAACACCATTTATTATGGTTTCTAAATCATAGCTAGATCCAGGATGTTTATTCGATTCCTCTGGAAGTCCATCGGAAAGCACAAATAAAAACTTTTCAACTGCTTTTTGATGCGACAATCTTTCTGATGCCTGTTGTACTGCCCATCCGTCATCATTGTAAGCAGCAGCTGGAGTATCTACTTCTTGTAGCATTCCTCCAATATTTTCTCTAACACCCTTACTCATATTTTCACCAAAGGGTTGATATTCATATAATCTATCATTGAACCCTAATATTTCCGTGTTGATTGAAAGTCTATTTAATACTTCAGCTAATACAACAGCTGCCTTAAAAGTTTCTCTTATTTTTTCTCCCCTCATCGATCCCGATAAATCAACTAAAAGGCTAATAGCATAATCTTTTTCCTGAGGCAGTTCTCGTTTTTGCCAAGCTTTACTTTCAACTGCCGATAAACCTTTAGCTTTTTCTTGGATTCTTCTTTTAATATCGATTTTTCTTCCCGATCTAAAACCACTTTCCCATTTTTGGGATCTTCGTTGAACAAAAATTTCTCTTAGATCATTTTCTAAATTATCAATCAAAGGTAAAACTTCATGGCGCATTTGTTCATATATATTTTCATCACTTTTTAATGTTTGTTCAATTAAGTCTCTAAACTTCTTCTGATCTTCAGAATCAGGAGGATTTTGTGTTTTTTTAGATTCTCCCTTAAGTTCAGGTTTATTAGGTGATGGAGTCTTAGATTCTCTTTCTGCTTTTTTATCAGGATTGTCAGACAATTTTCCTTCAAATTCTTCATTAATAGTTTTTTCAAAATCACTCAATGTTTGTTGAGCTTTTTTAGCCAGTTCTTTTTTAACATCATCTGGAAGAGAATCTATATAATCCTTAATTTTTTTCTTTAAATCATCAGAGAGAGAATCTAAATCTATTGGAGGTGAATTTTGAGATGGATCACCTTCGCCAGGTTTTAGTTGTCCATTTTGAATTGCTTCCTCTAATTGTTGCTGTTCTTCTTCTGACAAATTCTCTTTCAACTCTTGGGGTAAACCTTGTTGACCATCTCCATTTTCACCACCTTTTTGCATATCTTTCAGCATTTCCTGAACTTTTTGATCTTCCATATCTGCATCTACTAATTTTTTAAACTCTGGCCAGATTTCATCCCGATTTATTTCATAACTAACATTGGCATATTGTCGAATAAGCGGTTCACTTTGATCTGCTTCTTGTTTTGAAGGGTATCTTAACCAAGAATCTCTGGCTGAATCTAATGTTTTTGTTACCACATTTTTAACATCTTCTGAAAGATCTTGACTAAGTGTTGGTGTAGTTACTCCTGTTGTTTCTTGATACCACTGTTTAATATATTCCAACCCCGCTTGCATAAAACGGGGAGTATATCCTAAATCTTTTTTAGCTTTTTCTTTTGTTTTTCCTTCAAAATCTAAGTCCATTTGGTAAGCAATATTCATTTGATCTCTAAATCTTGGATATGCTTCGGCCACAAAATTATTTGTTCTTGGATCTTCAACAGCATTCATCATAAAAGAAAAACCTGGTTGTTTCCAAATTTCTTTTGGAATATCATCTGTTCTAGAAATTCTTCTATGGCCGCCCTCGTGGGAAATAACAAAACGAAGATAATCCATAGGTTTTTCCACCAAATCTTTAGGATCTATTCTAATTTTGTTTTCTGCAAAATCCCAATGCCAACCAGCCCCAGGTTCATTTAATTCAACGGGGATTCTAAAATCCTTACCAATAAAATAAGCTAAAGATGAAAGAATTTGTTGTTTTTGATTAATTTCAGACTGTTGAGATGGCTCAAATTTACTTATTATTTCAGCTTGTGGATTTATTTTTGAAAATTTTTCTGATGATCCATATTCCATATTAA
>JAKLGS010000006.1 GCA_022710505.1 Patescibacteria group bacterium | reverse complement strand
CCATAATAAGATCAATATTATTAAGAGCCATCATTGAAAAATTAACTAAAATAACTGTGGAACCAAAAGAAAAAATCTTTTTAAAACTATCGCTCACATCAACTTTTTTTAAATTTTTGAGATTAAGACCTAAAATAAACAAACCAAACAAAAACGCAGTAATAGAAGAGATCGGGGCCGCGCTGTAAACACCTCTCAAACCAAAACCCATAAAAACAAAAATCGTAGGAATTAAAAATCTTAAAAACAAACTAAAGATATGGAACAAAGAGTATTTTTTAAATTCCTGAGTTCCCTGCAGGTAAGAATTTGGGATAACAATTAAAAAACCCAAACCCACTGACAACCCAAACAAGGTTATTAAAAAACTGTCACCGACATTAAGATAATTTGAAATAAATTCCCGTAAAGAGAATATGATTAAAAAAGAAAATAACCCAACAGCTAAAGAAAATTTAACAGAACTAATAAATAAAGAGCGCAGGCTGTCATTATCTTTTTTAGCAAAAATCTCAGCGTTTACCTTTATTAAAGCTGTTCCAAAAACAGCGCCAAAAACCCCAACCATCGAAGATAAAGAAAGTAGGGCGTTAAAAGTACCGTAATCACCAACTGAAAGCTTTCTCCCTAGTACAAATTGCAAAAGATAACTAAAAACAGACCCAAACAACGTCGCTCCTCCGACGATTATAGTATCTAAAACATCTTTATTCGACCTCATTCCCTTTATTTTTTCAATCATTCACTCCCTCCGCCTGACTTTTATAAACATTGTAAAGAGGCACTCCTCGAAGTTTAATATTGTCAAAATAGGTTAAACCAAATCTTTTCTCCTGAGAAGAAGTATCATCCCAAACAGGGTAAACAAAATATTTAGTTTTGGTAGCAAAAGGGGTCAAACTTTCTATAACAGCCCAAGTACCTTTTTCTCTAAAAAACGGCCAAATCTGGCTATAATATTTCTCTTTAAAACCAACGGTCATAGCTTTTTCAAGATTCTTACCGTGTGCTTTGTAAACCAATTCCTCAAAAGAGGCACTCCAAGAAGCCTCCATTCCGGTCTTTTCAGATAAATCAGTAAAATAATCAACAACTTCTCTACTTCCAATTAGCCATTTGGGCTCTATTACTTTTACACCTGTCTTTAAACCCCCGAACATAGGATTAAAATATGAAAAATAATCGGGATGGACATACATATTTGTGTAAATTGCCGGAATAAAAAATAAAATTACACATACAGCTTTTTGCCAAACTTTTTTAATGCTAATTTTTTCAAAAACCCAAACATAAAACATAGATGAAATTAGAGAAATCACCACTAAAGCCGGGAGGATATACCTATCAAGTTTTTTTGTCGGAATAGTGAGCTGAATAAAATAGAAAAAGGTAAAAATCAAAAGGTAATCCATAAATTTTCCCAAATTTTCGGGTAGTTTTTTTCTGATTATTAAAGCGCCAATAAAACCCACCAGTAAGTAAATTGATGATTTTAAAGCTAATACGACAAAATAGAAGCTGGGGCCGGGGTTTTCAACAAGTTTTCCAAAATAAAATTGGAAATGATCTCCTTCAACACCGATATCATTTATACCTGCGTACAACGATTGAATAACTTTTCCGGGTGCCACCCACATCGCAGGCCAAAGGGCAAAAAATACAAAGATTAAAACCCCTATCCAAATAAAAAACACTTTACCAAATTTCGCCAAAAAATTTCCAATGTTTTCTTTTAAAAATTTACCAATCTCTGTCTTTTTAAAATTATATTTACCGTCACGGTAAACAAATATTAAAGTTACTAAACCAAAATATAAAACTAAAAAAAGTGCTGAGGTTTTCGTGAGTATTGATAAACTTGCAAAAAGAGCTGAAACAATAAGTCTCTTTATTTTTTTAGAGTCAAGAAAGAAGTAATAAAGCCAAACTATACTTGCCAACATAAATGTTGAAACCAAACCCTCAAGATGAAAAACTCTTGTTAAACCTAAATAAAAAGGCTCCAGAGTTAATAAAAATATTGAAATAACGGCATATTTTAAACCAAATATTTTTTTGAAAATGTGAAAAACAGAAGATATAGTTAAAGCCGTAACTAAAACAACAAGAATTTTTTGTGCAAAATCGATTTGGAAAATAATATCAACACTGTCATCGGCAATTACAGATCTTCCCTGAGATTCAGCCAAGTAATTAGTAATTTTTGCACCGGCACCGCCCAGCCACATCAAAACAACTCCAGGATGATACGTCTGCAGAGATTGTTCAAGATTATTTCCCAATATCGCACTTCCAAAATTGTATGACCTTGATTTCCACTTCCAAACATCGGTGTTAAAGTTATCATGGCCTAAATCAGGCAAATGAACCAATACAAAAAACAAGAAAACTAATACTGGAAGCAGTCCGGGGATTATTTTTGATATTAAATTATTTTTTATACCTCGGTTCTTTTTCATATTTATTTCCCGGGCTGAGCCCTGGGCTGAGCCCTGGGCTCAGCCCTCCTAATTACACCCACAACCGCCGGAAACGGCAGGCACTGGTGTTGGTTTTGAGTACCTGTATACTTCGATATCCGAGCCGAGTCTTCCTTTCCCTTCAAATCGTACTACCTTCTCAAGATTAGTATAATTTTTCTCCAAAAAAGCTTCCTCTTCAGCCCCGGGCTCATATATAACAACCAGCGTTTTTTCATACATTTTAAAACTGTCTAAAGATTTTGTAGAACTCATACCAAGATATTTGAAAATAGGTCTTAACGTACTGTCGTTAAAAACCACAGACTCGCCTGATTCTTTATTTTCAGAAATCCAGCTGTAAAGCGATGTTCTGGTATCGTTCATGAAATATCTTTTGGCATTATTTACCGACAATATAAAAAGAGTTAAAAATAACAAAATCGGAATAAAACCCGCTAATTTCTTTGCCAAACCATGTAAATCCAAATTAAAATCTTTCATCCAGCCACTTTGCTGAATCCAAGAGGTAAAATATCCAAATATCACAGCCAAAAACGGATAAACTATAAAATAGTAATGAGATCTGTTGTTCTTAAAACCCGCCAAATACCAGATTAAAAATATTGAAATAACATAAATAAAAGAAAGATAAACATCTTTCTCCCCGGTCTTTTTTTTAATCATCTTAAATAAAACATAAAGTAACCCGATAAAAAATACAGGAATTACAACATAGCCTGTATCAACTAAAAGTCTTCCAAAGCTTTCAGATAGAAATTTATCAAAATGTTGTGAGGAACTTACAGAACCTACATTTGTAAATTGCCAAAAAGCTCCCTGAGGACCGTCTGTTCTGGAAAAAGTTTTAAAATCAAAAAGAGCGTACGGGGTCCCAATTAAAAATCCTAAAAAAGCGAAAACCCCGGAGAATATTAGATTCTTAATATCCTGCGATTCCAAAAAAATACGCTGAAAATTCTTAATCTTATCTTCATTTTTATTAATCCAAAAAATTCTTAAAAAATGAGCAATTGGAACCATAATCGCAGACAAGCCCCCGTTATATTTCATTGAGGCTGACAATCCTACAAACAAACCGGCCAAAATATAGTTTTTTCGATTGGAACTTTTTATTATTAAGGTTGAATAATACAAACCCCAAGACAGCAAAAAAACCGAAGGAATATCTCCTAAAGAATAATGGGAATGCCAAACGTGATAGGGCATTAAAACAATCGCCAGAGCTCCAAAAATACCCGCTTTTCTTCCAAAAAGTTCTTTTCCAGCGCGATACACGGGAATCGCGGTTAAAGCCCCTAAAATTGCAGAGAGGCATCTTGTGAGGTAGTAAAAAATCAAGTCGTCATTCCAAATCAAGGGGAAAACACTTACGAATGCGTTCTTTAAGTTAACAACTTCAACCAAAGAACGAAATTTTGCAAAAATCATGTATAAAAAGTAGTTTAAATAGATGTATAAATGAGGCCAATCAAAATGCTTCGGATTAGCTTCAAACCTTATACCCAAAGCGGACCTTATAATTGTCGGCTCATCCGGGTGAAAGATAAAAGGAAATCCATGTTGAATTCCTGTTAATCTAAGAATTAAACCTGCAAGTATTATCAAAACCAAAACAAGATCAAAATTAAATATTTTTTTATTTACTTTTTTATCAATCATAAGATCTTCGCTATTTTCCATTATTATTCTCACTTAAAGTAATTTTATTATATATCCTCCAATACTCTAAACCATTAATCCAAATTGAATGGATTTTTTCAAAACTATACTCCCCGTTACTCAATATTTTTTCGGGCATCTCCTCGTTAATTCCTAAAATTAAAATATCGTAAGTACTGGGACCGTAAACCCGAACATCAAAAATTTTTGAATTAGGGTAGACGGCTCTCATAGGCTGGGTGTCGTAAAAACCCAATTTAGGTAAATCTTCTTTGTTACCTTCATAATATTTCTCCACAACAGTATCTTTTAATAAAGGTATTGCAACTCCGAAGGGTTTTTGAGCCAAAATTATATTTGCTTTTTGAGGACTGCCAAATAAAGGGCTGGTATATGTAAAGTACCATGGATATAACTTAAAAATAGGAAAAATCCAAAAGAAGATCGACATGATAACTAAAAATACTATGAATATTTTCTTTTTAAAACCAACCTTAATATTCTGATAAACTCTTTGAAAACCAATATAAGCAAGATAAGCTAAAAAAGGATATATAACCAAAATATATCTATCTACTTTTTTTGCAGGCAAAGACATTGCAAAAATATAACCAAAAGAAAAAATTGCAAAATAAATTGAGAAAGTAAAAAAGGCTAAGTTTACTTTTTTAAAAGTCTTAAAAATATTTTTAATAAAATTAAATGAATAATAAAAACAAAACAGGAGTCCAACTAAAATAAACGGACTAACTTTTAACAAGGTAACCAGAGGATAAAATATCAAACCTGCTCGGGAAGTTGGTTCTCCGAATAAAATTTGATCATGGCCTTTTTTTATACCCACTCTTACTACCTCACTGAATATGTCAGATAGATAGAATAGGGGTTTCACCCAAAGAGCGGGTAAGAATATAAAGACAGTCAGGATAAAAGAAATCAGCATTAATCCCAAAATGGGAATTATTTTCCCTTTTTGTTCATTGTGTATAAAAAATATCAGTGTATAGAAAAGTACAAAAAGTAATGCCCCAATTGATATGCTTTTAGTTAAAAAAGAAAATCCAAGGAGTAAGCCGATAATGATAGATTTCCATATTTTGGGCTCTTTCATATTCAAAAATCCCAAAATGATAGATAATGTGAGTAATAGCGTTAACAAAACATCCATATGATACAAACGAGAGTTGGCAAGGAAAAAAGGTTCGAATGTAAACAATGAAACAGTAAAAAAACTTTGATAAAACCCTATAATTTTCGCTAAAACCAAAATAATAATAGTAGATAAAACAAACTGTACTGATATAACGGAAATTTTTGAAACCAAATCAAAATTCTGGAAATTTTCTATATCGTAAGAATTAATTCCGGTAATTTTTTTAAATATTTCAACAGCAGAACCTGTGATCCACATCAAAGTGGTACCCGGTTGATAGTGTTGATATGTTTTTTCGAATTGCTTGTTTTTTATCCCGACAATAAATTGCTCTGATCTATAGTGCCACAGAGAACTATCGGGATTGATAATATCGTTTTTTATTCCAGGTATTCTGGTTGAAAAAAATAAGACAGGAAATAAAAACATCAGCAGTATCGGAAGCGTTTTTTTATTTTTAAAAAGGATGCTATGAATTTTTGCTGAGAGCATAAAAAACTCCTCCGAGCAGACTTACCAACATTCTTACCATATGATAAATAATTGAGGCTGCAATTGCTATACCACCACCAACAGGGAAAAATAAATCATACAAATAATCCTGAACACCGTAGCTATTAATTGATGGCACAAAAAATCCCGTCAAAGTAATTAACGGGAAGAACATTAAAGCATCAAATATATTTAGCTTTACCCCAAGAGCCATAAAAGTCAGATATTGGGTGGAAATTGATAAAAATTGAATCAGCAAAGAAGTGATCATCGCAAATAATAAAACTTTGGGGTGATCTTTATAAACGGATAGGGCATCGTAAAGCTTTTTTAAAGGCTTAAATTTACCGCTCAATATTCTTAAAACATTAAACCCAATAATAAAACCGCAAATCACCCAAATTAATAAAACCAACACCCCCCAACCCAAATACTTGCTTAAACTCAACAAACCAATAAGAAACAGCATCAAAATACCGGTAAATCTTTCCGTAAATACCGAAGAAAATCCCATAAATGGATCGTCTATATCTTTTCCAAGCCTGTAAACTTTGTAAACATCTCCCCCAATGCTTGTAGGCATAAAATTATTAAAAAAAGCACCTACAAAATAAAGTTTAAAAAGATACCATCTTGAAATTTTGTGCGAATTTTGATGAATTAAAAGAGACTTCCACCTGAACGAACTAATAACATAATGGATTATGATAGTTAAAATCATTAAAGGTAAAAATCTCCAATCTAAAAGTTTAAAATTGGATATCAGCTGATTTCTGTCTATTTTTTTAGTAACAAGATAAACAATCAAACCTACGCTGACAATTATTTTTATTACAGTCTTAAGATGTTTTTTCATTTTTTATTTTTACCTGTTAAAAGAGATAGTTTTCCGAACAACGATTTAAGATCACTTTTCTTAACAAAACCGGCTTCAAATAAACCCCAGATTAATAATCCAAAAAGTGGGAATAGGACCACCATTTTAACCCAAAAATCGTCTACATTGCACAAAAGCGAGATTGCTAATGATTGAACTAATATTACCCAATGATCAATATTAAAAAACAAAAATTTCATTCTCTTTTTTATCCAAAAAATCATAAAAAACAAACACAAACCGCTACCTGCAACCATTGACCACGAAAACGCCAAAGAAACATCCATCATATTTTTAAGAACTAAATAAGAGAGACCTGTCCCGATAATTAAAAATATATAACTACCTATCATACTTTTTGCCATTTTCGCCGGTATTAAAACGCTTGAATTTATAATGTTTACAAATGAATAAAGTACAATTGCAAAAACCATCGGCGCGATAAGAGGTATTGCCTGATCATATTTATTTCCTCCTACTAATATTCTAATTAGCGTTGGTGCAAAGTAAGAGACGGAAGTTCCAACCAAAATTATGGCAGAAAATATTTTGTTGAAATTTTTGGAAAAAGAATTTTTAAACTCTTTAAAATCATTTACAAATCTTTCGGAGAATACCGGAATATTTACTGTAGTGATTGAATCCGAAATTGTCATTAATTTTTTAGCATAAAGGAGTGCAAAAGCATACATTGCCACAACTTCCGGAGCGTTTGAAAGACCCAAAAGATTGTTTCCCAGCTTTTCCCAGTTTGTGTACAAAATTTTCACAACATATATTGCAATACTAATTGAAAATATTTCCTTAAAAAGATTTTTGAATTCTTTTTTTGTAGGCATAACTATCTTGCCTTTTAAAGGTTTAAAAGCTATTACAGCTAAGGAGATTGAAGAAATAATATTAAATGTTAGAAACGCGTAAAAATAACCCGGTACCTTAAAAAAGTAAACAAAAGGAATGAAAATTAAAATGTTTACAAAAGCTATTACTACCTGATAAATGAAAAGGTGTTTAAATCTTTTTGTCCCTGAAATTACAGAATTTAATATTCCCTGAACACCTTGAAAAACCAAGGCTACAGCATAAATCTTTAAGGGCAAAATTAAATCCAAAGTATGATACAGATTTTGGGAAATCTTTCCCGCGCCAAAAAAGAGTCCTACAGCTATAGGAAGTGTAACAAAATATCTAACAACAGAAGAGGTTATAAAAATCTTAAATATATCCTCGTCTTTTTTGGCTGACGAAATCTCACGGGTACTTGCTGAAACCAAACCTAAATGCTGGTATATTCCCAGGGCCCCGCCTATTGAAACTGCAAGTTGCACTAAACCCCACTCACCGACATTTAATATTCTTATGACTAAAAAGGTCTCTACCATACCTAAAAGCATGGCTAAACCTTGAGATAACATGCTAATTAGTTGCCATTTTCCAAGATCTTTCATAGATTATTTTTACTTTACTAAAACATCCCCCAAATACATACTTCTCATTTTTATTTTATTGGAAAGACTAAAAAATACACTGTAATCACCGGGTTCTACATATGAAGGAAGGGCAATATCAATATCTTCTTTGTAGTAAAGATTTTTTGTCCAATCCGAAGGACTCAAAAATGCGAAAGATGGCAAATTGGCTACCTGAAATATTTTTTCAGTTTCTTTATTCACAAATGTAATGTAAAAAAGGTACCCATCCATACCATCATTGTCCATTTTTTGATAGACAAGCTGACCTTTACTAACTTTTTCTCTCGTTACTTCGTCAGGAATACTAAAATCCACTACTCTTATTAAATCCAAAACTTCAAAATCATATTTTGCAGGATATTCAAATCTCTCCTGGATCGGAATTAAACCGGTTCTTTCTCCCGGGTCTCCCTTTCTAAAAAGGTATAAATTACCACAAGCCATAACTAAATCGTACTTTTCTGTTGAAACAAGACTCTCGGTTAAATCTTTTATTATATTTTTATTTAAACCTAAAATGCCCAAAAGTTTTCTGGATTGCACGTCCACAATTACATAATCCGCCTCGTTCCAAAGCGCGGGAAATATTCCGTAAGTTTCTCGCATACTCATGTGGTCTCCCAAGTTATCCGGTCCTGATACAGAGGCGTCATCCGGAATATGAGAAATAACTGCGTTGGCACATTTCACATCCTTAAGGTCGAGGTCGGGAAGTTTCACCACGTCACCAACCTCAAGCTCGGATAAATTCTTCTCGCCCAAATCCAAGTCGGCAGAAACTCTTCTTAAAATTGCTTGTTTAAACCACAGATGAAGGGGGTTGTTGTAATCGATACTAGTGTTATAACTAAATAATAAAACCCAAGCGGAAAAGATTACTACGGGCACCTGATAATACTTCTTTAATTTGGGACCAATTGCAAACACTATTTCCCTCAACATACTTATTGCGTAAATGGTTGAAACAAAAAGCACGGGAATAATCATAGAAATTCGGTGGTTTTCAATGTTCTCTACACCCAGGCCTTCTTCCGTCACTAAGTAATTTATCAAAAAGTCGGGGGCCGAGATTAAAAGCATTGCCGGATTAGCAAAAGGGAAGTAGGAAACCGGCTTAAAAGTCCTGTCTAAACTATCAAGTCTATCCCCGCTGAAAAAAACTCTTATCAAACGTGGGTGGTTAACTATCATATTTTTAATTATCTCCGAATAAGAGTTACCAAAATCGTTGTACCTGCCTAAAAAGTAATTTTCCATAGTTACATCGCTGTAAGCGTTTATTTCAATTCCCAACGAATCAAGAAAATTCTCATAACTCTCAACTCTGTAGTGTGAATTTTTAGGGATTATTATAAAAAAAGCTGTGATAAACCAAAGTAAACCAACGATCATCATACTCAGCCCTGTTTTTGCTGTTTTTTGTTTAAAGAATTCAGCAAACCAAGATTTTTTTAACTTAAAGGACCCTGCACCCAAGCTTCTGAAAAATAAAATGAAAATTCCCCACATAAAAATATAGAGAGATATTTGCTCTTTGCCCATCATTGTTAAAACAAGAAGAACCCAAAAGTAAATCAATCCTTTTTTTGAAAAAGAATTCTCCTTATACATTTTTTCAAAAAGATAAAAAGCTCCGAGGAAAAAAGGTATTGCCGCGGTCACGGCGTGAAAACCCATGGTGCCGTTAATATAACCCATGGATGGATTAAGTATGTACGCAAAACTTATCAAACATGCCGATAGTTTAGATTTAAGTTCCAAATTTGCTATAGCGTAAATAAGAAGGGATGAAAAAACAACTATAAAAAGCTGAGAAATAACCAACGTCAAGGGATGGGGGAAAATAGCGAATATTGGTGTAAATAGAGCTAACAGCGGGTCAACATGACTCATTGACCATCTTGGCACATTTGATCCAAAATAGTCTGTTAAATACATAAACCTGCCGTTCAAGGTGTACCAAACCATTTGTGTCATATTTCCAAGGTCAAATTTTCCAAAATCAAAATTGTTGTATCTAAATATGTTTAGTTTTAAAGCTACAAGAAAATTTACTATTGAAAGAAACACAACAGATAGAAAAAAAATATTATTAATTATAAATTCCTTAATCTTTGATATATTCATTATTTATTAAGAAAAAAACCTAAATTTTATAAGAGTGTAAACAGCTTTAAAACCATCTCTCCATGTGATTTTTTTACCTTCACTAAAGGCTCGCCCTGAATAAGATATCGGCACTTCCCTGATTTTCAATCCGGATTTTAGGATTTTTGCTGTAATTTCAGGTTCAAAATCAAATCTATCAGATTTAATGTTTAAACTTCTAACAAAATCTCCGGGTATTAATTTGTAACAAGTCTCCATATCAGTTAGCATGACCCCATAAAATAAATTGGTTAATAAAGTTAAAAGTTTATTTCCAAAATAGTGAAGTGTGGACATTTTTTCATAATTACCGGAGAATCTTGAACCATAAACCACATCAACCTTATCCTCCTCCAGAGCCCTCAAAAGTTTTTTATAATCCTGCGGATCGTATTCAAGATCAGCATCCTGAATAATTACATAATCCCCGGTCGATTCCTTAAAACCAACTTTTAATGTGTGACCTTTACCTCTGTTTTCCCCTTTAATTACAATTTTTATATCAGAATATCTCTTACCAATATCTTTAATTAAATCTACAGAACCATCTGTAGAACCATCATCTACAATAATAATTTCCTTTTCAATACCATCAACTGACCTTACCAGATCAACTATCTTTTCGAGAGTGTTTTTTTCGTTGTATACCGGTATTATCACGGATAGTTTCATTTTTCTTACCTTTCAAACTTATAAATATTAGCAAACAATTCTTTATCTCCGATATTATACCTAAAACTTTCAATTAATTTCAGGTGTTTCAGTGTATCTATATCTTTATAAAAAAGAGCTCCGTTTTCATTTGTTGCTATCAAGTAAGACACTTTCTTTCCGGATAAATTATTATAACGTAAATCACTCCTGCTCATAAAATTCATTTTCCTGCCTCTCAGATCTTCCCTGGGACTGTAATAATTAATATACCAATCAGCGACACTCGCAGTATCGTTATATACTACATTTCCGCTTAAATTATCTTTTGAATATATTGCAGCTGATTTTATTGCACTGTAAATATCTTTGTGCATAAAAATTATTGATAGGGACCACACGATACTTGAAACTATCAATACAGCTAAAAACAATATTTTTTTCTTTAACGTGTAGGATAAAATAACAACAACCTGTAAAAAAACTAAAATTACGAATAGAATCTTATCTGTTATTAAAAACTGAAGCTTCAAAAAATACTGGCTTATTATAAATACTAAAAATAAAAAATACGGAAGTAAATTATCGAGTATCTTTTTTTGACTATTATATCTATCTGATTCAAAATCTCTTTCGATACATTTTGTAAGTACTATTATGAATATAGGTATTAAAGCTACAAAAAGTCTGGGTACAGCGGAAGGCCAAAGCAAGATCAATATTAATTCAAATAGTGTAAACACTGATATATCAACATTTTTACTAAAAAAATCCCCGACGCCTTTGAAATCTAGAATAAAGAAATAAAACGCAATGACAGACCCAATAGAAAATAAAAGAGAAACCAAATAGACCCAAACCATTTTTAAATCATAAATTCTTCGGGCGGTTTCTCCGAAATAGGAGGAATCTAAAGGATTTCGATACAAAATCCAAGGTAATATTGTAACAAAGGCGGAAAGGCCCAAAATTAATAGATTTATCCAGCCTTTACGTAGCTGAACAAGTATTATCGAAATAAAATTCTTTTTTACTATCAAATCTTTTAAGGTGACGTTACTTAGTAAAACAGCTGTTAATAGTGAAAATAAAAATAAATAACCTTCGAATCGAGTTAAGATAGATAAACCCGAAACTAAACCTAAAAGTAAATATTTTTTTATTGATTTATCGAACGTTTTTTTAAAAATATAAAATCCCGACATAACAAAAAAGGAAAAAGGTACGTCAGCCATTATCCTTATCGACCAGTAAAGATAAATTGGATTAAAGGTAAAAAGCATTAAGGCTATGAATTGATATTTTTGATTCTTAATATATATTTTTACTAATTTGTTAAATATAAAAAAGGATAAAAGTGAAAACACCAGCATCACAACTCTACCCCACGTCACCTGTTCAATAAAATCGGGTCTTAAAGCAGTAAAAATTGAAAACAAAGGAGGCCTTTTTTCGTTAGAAGGGTAACTACCATCTCTAATAAATTCAGAAGCTCGTAAAATTCTGTAAGAATCTCCCCATTCTGCAACGTTAACATTAAAAAGGGCAATATGAACAATTATAAATAATATGAGTGAAAATAATTCTAAGTTAAAAAACTTAGAAGAGGTAATTTTTCTTAGCAAATTCATAAACCTTCCCAACCTCCTTAGCCCTCTCATCCCAAGAATACTTCACTGCCACTTTTTCAATGTCGACAGATATGCTTCTATTCTCAACAATAGTCTGAATATATTCTGCTATGTACTTAGGATCAAGGTCCTCGAGATAATAAAGCCCTCTAATTTCTTCAGATAATTTAAACCCGGAAACAAGGCACGGGACGCCACAAGAAAGACCCTGCGTGACAACCTTAGGAAGACCTTCCCACGAAGAGGGGAGTACGAAAATATCAGATACCTGATAAGCAATGGGGGTTTGAGGATAAGGAGTGTAACCAACCTTAACCACTCTGGAGGCTAATCCTGAAGTAGCTATCATCTCGTTTATTTTACTGGCATAACCGGAATCACCGGACCCAACCAAGAGTAACTTGTAATTTTTAGGTAAAAATTTTATAGCCTCGACCAACAAATGGACATTTTTTCTCTCAGACATTACTCCGTGATTTAAAATTACTTTGTCCTCCGGGTCTAAACCCAAATCAAGACGTGATTTCTCAATTTCCTCATTTGTTGTTTTTTTAAACAAAGTAGAATTAACACCTGATTCTATAAAGAAACACCTCTTTGGATCAGCACCGTAATATTCAACAGCCTTTTTTAAATTACTCTCACTAACAAAAATACAGGCAGCAGCAGCTTTAACAGCGTATTTATCTGAAAAAACTGACAAAGGCCAAACAAAATATCTTGCTAAGGGCGTAATAGGTTTTTGATCCTCTTCCATCTTCACCCACCTATCTTTTGCCACATTGTGAAAGTGAACAACTAAAGGTACGGTAAGCTCCTTAGACCAAGGAAAAAACCTTTTCAAAAAACTTCTGTAATAGTAAATCCATACAGCAAAATGCCCGTGCGAATGAATTATGTCCGGAGTGTTCTTTCTTCTCCATTTGATGTATTTAAAAAACAATATAACTGAACTTGTGAAAAAAATGGTTCCCGGGAGAGGTTCTCTGATAATAGGGTTTATCTTAACTTTGCCGGGGGTTTCAATTTTTCCGGCACTAGGCCACCTCCCTGAAAATATTTCAATTTCGTGACCTGCCTTATCCTGGCTTACAGTTAGTTCGTAAGGGTGCGGCGCCAATCCCTGCCAGGGAGGTGGCCAGTCATATATAATTCTTAATATCTTCATTTTAAAACCTCCGTAAATATTTTTTCGTATCTGTCTACCATTGTATCAATTGTATAATCTTTTTCAGCA
Organism: Patescibacteria group bacterium; assembly: GCA_022710505.1. Taxonomy (GTDB): domain Bacteria; phylum Patescibacteriota; class WWE3; order UBA101185; family UBA10185; genus JAAZNV01. Next base: position 9,340 of record JAKLGS010000006.1, on the reverse strand, counting down.
ATTTCTCTGGAATTTTTACCCATTTCTTTTCTCATTTCAAAATCGTCTATTAATTTTACCAATTTTTCTGTGAATTCTTCGTTTTTATTCGCACTTATCAAAAAGCCGGTTTTTTCATCAATAACAGCGTCGGATACCCCTCCCCAATCAAAGGCAACCGTCGGCATTCCTGCAAACATAGCTTCTACAATAACCATCGGGAATCCTTCTACTCTTTTTGTAGGAAAAACAAAAATATCGGGATTAACTTTTTTTATGAACTCGTAGTGAGGCATCTTACCGTGAAAAATAACTTTTTCCTGAATTTTGTATTTTGCCACTAATTTCTCAGCTTCTTTTTGACAAGGACCGGAGCCCACAACGTGTAAAACAACATCCCTGTCTATTTTATTAATAATATCAATTACGGTAAGAATTCCCTTCGATCTCTCAATTCTTCCTATAAAATAGATGTGAACCAAACCCCCGACGTCTCGATTATTTCTTTCGGTTCTGTAAAGGTCCCCGTCAACCCCATTGTGAATAACTTCAACTCTTCTCTCATCTACAAAAGTTTCAGATACCAATGCTTTTTTAACATATTGAGAAACTGCAATTACTTTGTCGGAATGTAAAACAAATCTCCTTTGCCTCCCAAAATACTGCCTCAAAAAATATTGAGTATTTCTTATTAGCCAATAAATATCTTTTATGCTTGAGATATTTTTTACAAAAGTATTAAATTCTGAAAGGGTAGTCCCGTGAGATATTGAAACAGTTTTTACTTCCAACTTATTTTTATTTTCAACTATACTTTCAGCTGCCGAACTTTGACCTAAAACCAAATTAAATTTTTCTTTTTGGTGATAATCAGTAAAAACTTCCAAAGATTTTTTTGACCAACTATTTTTACGAAAAGAGCTAGATATATAATTTTTATAATCAGCTTCAATAAAAACATAATCCACCCCATTTTCCTTAAATTCATCAAATTCAAGATCTTTTTTAGGTGAAAATACTGTTATTTTATGGCCTCTTTTTGATAGCCCCTCACACAAAGCCTTGTTTTGTGTCTCCAAACCACCGTGACCTTTGTGTAAAGTTGTAGATTTTGTAAATACTGCAATTTTCATTGTATTTTTAGTTTTTTAATAACAAATTTTCCAACTCTATTATATTGGTATTTAAATCAAATTTCTCAAGAACCTTGTTACAAAGATTTTCTCCATATTTTTTTGAAACCTCTTCGTTTTTTAACAAATATTCTATTTTATCGGCAAGTGCAACTGAATCTCTCTGTTTAACTACCAAACCGGTATTTTCATTTACAATAATCTCTCCAACACCCCCGGCGTCAGTGGAAACTACAGGAACTTTAAAAATACCTGCCTCCATCAAAACGTTGGCTACCCCGTCAACATCCCCCTCATCAGTTTTTATACTAGGAAAAACAAACAGCCTCGCACCTTTAAAATGAAGTAAAGTTTCTTCATTAGACAGACCTTTGTTTTCACCAATAATTTTTACCTCGTTCTGAAGATTTCTCGAATTTATTTCTTCTTTTAGATTTTCATATAAAGGGCCCGAACCGATAATACCTATTTCAAAATTCAACCCCCTGTCCCTTAATAAAGAGGCGGATTCAATTAAGTATATTAGCCCCTTCTTTTCCACAAATCTTCCCACAGCCAATATTAAGGGTTTACCCGACTTAAAATCCTTATTTTCAACTCTTTTTATAATTTTAGGGACATCAACACCATGATATTTTAAAAATATTTTAGACATATCTAAACCTACGGCTTTCTCCAACACATATTCGTAGGCATTTTTATTGCAAATAGTAATAAATTTTGATGTTTGTACTTTTTCTCTAATGAACTCCCCGGTAACCATAATATCTTTTGCGTGCGCGGATATTCCGTAAGGAATTTGAAGTATTTCGGAAGCATACATAACAATAGTTGAAGGGGATGAAAGAAAATGAGCCAATATAAAATCGGGTTTATGTTTTGAAAACTTTATGGAATACAAAATTGATTTAAAAAAAGTATAGAGTTTGTTTGAAGAATTTAAGTTGCTATCCTCAACTCCTTCACCTGGCAGATCCCCCGTCGTTTTTTTGAAATCTAAAAATATTTTCCTCAAACGGGACAGGTTTGAAAAAATATAAGGTAAAGATAGAAAAAAATCTTTGAGACACAGTCTTTCGTAGACAATTTTATTTTCAAGAATTTCAGAAACCTCCCCGCTACCTTTAGCCAATGAAAATATTGTTAAATCAACATTTCCACGCTCTTCCAACTTAGCCAATTCCCTTTCAATGAAGGTCTCGGTTAATACCGGAAATTCGGAAATGAATACCAGTATTCTTTTTTTAGTTTCCATTCTTTAATATTACACCAGGAGTACCTGAAGGTCTCTTATCCAAAGCTTCTAAGCCCGCTGTTCTTTTACCAACTGCAAAATAGGTAAATCCTGAAGACTCAATTTTATTTCTATCCATAATGTTTCTTCCGTCAAAAATAACCGGGTTTTTAAGCAATGTTTTAACTCTTTCCAAATCTATGTTTGCAAATTCTTTCCATTCGGTCAGGATTATCAAGGCATCGGAATCTTGCATTACTTCATACTTGTCTAAACAGTACTCTACGCTGGTTGAACCTAAGACCAATTTTGAATTGTACATAGCTTCGGGGTCGTAAACTTTTAATTTTGCTCCCAAACCTCTAAGAATTTTCACAATTTCTATACCAACTGAATCTCTTATATCGTCAGTATTTTCTTTAAAAGCTAAACCCAAGACTCCGAAGGTTTTATCAGCCATATTTTTACCGAAATATCTAACTATCTTGGACACAAAATAATTCTTCTGATTTTCATTTACTTCCATAACACCTCTTAGAAGTCTAAAATCGTAAGCCTGGTCTGTTGAAGTTTTGTAAAGGGCTGCAACATCTTTTGGAAAACAACTACCTCCGTAACCTATACCTGCGCTCAAAAACCTTGGACCGATTCTGTTATCAAGACCCATACCTTTGGCTACAACTGAAACATCGGCGCCGGATCTTTCGCAGATTTGGGCCATCTCATTTATAAAAGAGATCTTAGACGCCAAGAAGGCATTGGAAGCATATTTAACCATCTCTGCCGATTTCAAATCACATTCTAAAATAGGCTTACCCAAATGTTCGTAGAGCCCTCTCATTATCGAAAAGGCTTTTTCGGAATCCGAACCTATAACAGTCCTATCAGGCTGCATCATATCTTCAACTGAATATCCTTCTCTTAAAAACTCGGGGTTTGAGACCATATCAAAATCAGCATTGCTAGTCATATTATCTCTGATAACTTGTTTTAATTTTTGATTTGTTCCAACGGGAACCGTGCTTTTAGTTACAATAACTTTGTAACTATCTATAAGCTTACCAATGTCAGCAGCAACCTTCCAAACGGCAGACAAATCTGCATCTCCTGTATCACTTTGCGGAGTACCCACACATATAAATATTACATCTGAATTCCTAACACCCTCACTCAAGGATGTGGTAAAAGTCAATCTTCCTTCTGAAATATTTTTAAGTACTATTTCAGATAAACCTGGCTCAAAAATAGGCATTTCGCCTTTTTTGATTCTCTCTATCTTTTCTTCGTTTATATCTACACCAATAACATCATTGCCCCAATCGGCAAAAATTGCGGCACCTACTAAACCTACGTAACCTGTTCCAACAACACATATTTTCATAATAAATTGAAGCCACCTCGAAAATAATTATTATTCAGGGAGAGAAGAGGTGGGATTGGCAGTTTTGTATTTCCCCCTGATACCGTTCAATCTAATTTTTAAAACGTCGAAGGCCATTTTAACAGAATTTGAGATAGGATTAAACTTCTTGGATTTAACATATACCCAAGTTACCGGAATTTGCTTTATTTTGTAACCCATTTTTCTTGCCAAATATAATACTTCTACATCCCAAGCCCCGAAGTACGTGCCTTTAACATTCTTTGTATTTACCCCGTAGACTAACATTCTTCCAAATATATCTTTTGCAGCTTTCCTAGTAAAAAGTTTAAAACCACATTGACTGTCGTTTATTCCGGGTACCGCTAGTGCTTGGACAAAAATATTAAAAACCCTTCCCATAACATGTCTGTAAAAAGGTTCACCCACTCTTTTAGCACCTATACCCTCTCTGCTACCTATAACAACATCAAAATCATGTTCTAAAGCCCAGTTACTAAATTTTTTAATATCCTCTATCGGAGCCGACAAATCAGCATCAGCCATATAAATTAACTCACCTTGGGCCTTCATCACACCTGTCCAAACTGCGTAGCCTTTTCCCTTGTGAGGATTATCAATTAGCACAACTTCTGGGTTATCCTTGGAATATTCCAAAACTTTGGACGCAGTGTTATCGGGACTTCCATCATTAACAATTAAAACTTCAAACGATTCCGTAAAATTCCTCATAAAATTTACTATCTGAGTTAAGGTAGAAGTAATTTTATCTTCTTCGTTATATGCAGGTACAACAATAGAGTAATTCATTTATTTTTATCTTTCCAAATTATTTTACTATACACAAGATAATTCCAAATCAAGCCAACAACAATTCCTATAAAAAATGTAATATTTGAAACCCAAAAGGTATCTCCGAATCTTGAAACTGAAAATTTAATAAGCTGTGATCTGAACACAATTGGCACGTATGAAGACAGTATGTAAATAATGAAACCTTGAATTTTTTTACTATTTCCCTCGATTTTATTGTTTTTAAAAGACCAAAAATTATTTAAAGTAAATGTTGTTAACATAGCAATAAAACCTGATACTAAAGAGGCAGTTTTTGAATTTCTAATGGATAATCTTAAAATATTGAAAAGCGCGGAATCTACGAACAGTCCAGCAAAACCCACAGCGCAAAATTTTAAAAATTTCTGAGTATCAGGGTCCTTCAATCTCAATGTTGTAACAACTCTTAATGAATCTTTTAAATTATTCTTCTCCATCTTTGAAGCACCTTCATCTCTTAAGCCAAAGGTTATGGGAACTTCTTTTATTTTGGCCCCCGCTTTATGCATTTTATATAAAAGGTCTAGTTTATAAGCAAAACCTCTTGAAAGAATATTATCTAAATCAATGCTATCAGCAAAACCTTTAACTCTTGATACTTTGTACCCTGTTGTAAAATCATTAACGCCTCTAATACCAAGAATAATTTTCGAAAGAGTGTTACCACCTTTACTAAAAAGCTTTCTTTTTAATTCCCAGGATTCAGGAATACTTCCGCCTTTGGTAAATCTCGAACCAATAATGTAATCATAACCATCGTCAATTCCTTTTATTAAATCGACAAGTTCTTTAGGGTCATGCTGAAAATCCGCATCCATTTCCACCAAAACATCGGCTCCAAGTTCTTTCATTGCATACTTAAAACCATAAACATACGCAGCCCCCAACCCGGCTTTCTTCTCCTCCATCAGCAAATGAACAAAATCGTACTTTTTCATCTGCTCCTTCACAACATCAGCCGTTCCGTCAGGTGAATTGCCCTCAACTACGAGTAAGTGAAATTCATGGGAGGGTATCTTTTTAAATTCAACATTCAAAGCCTCTATCAACCTTCCGATATTTTTAGATTCATTATATGTAGGTATTACAACTACTATTTTCATATTAAAAACTTAGAACAGTAAAAAAAAGTAAAAATACTAATATACCGAAAAGTGCATATTCGTAGATTACATTTCTATTCAACTTGCCTCTAAGCCATTGGTGAATTATACCCCAAAGAATATAAAAAGCAGAGCCTACTCCGCTTAAAAGTATCAACATCTGCCTGTCAAACCTAAAGGAATATATAAAAAACATAAAAACCGATATAGCAACAAAAAGAATGAAATACTCTACCCTGTTTTCTTTAATATTTTCCATCATATTTTTTATCCCTTTATACTATCAAACCAGGTCTAAAGACTAACCAAATACTTACAATAACCACTAATAAAATTGCCATATGCGCCAATGTTAATCCTGTAAGTTTTCTTATACCTTTCTTTCTGGAATACAATATATCAATAAGTAAAAGTGAAACCACAAAGCCCCCAACTACTAAACTAATGGTTTTTGTCGCCAAAGTAACATCTATAAAACTATTATCAGATGATTCAGGAAAAGCAGGCTCAGAAACTACAGGTTCAGTACCCGCGGGTTGTTCGGAAACACTTGTTTCTGATCTAACCTCAGACTCACCTACGTTAAGTTCAGGCGCTGCCTCGGAAGCGGAAACATTTTCTCTTCCTATATTAACGGCCTGCTCACTAACGCTCGCCAACATAGAGGGCTGTCGAGGTTTTCCAAACATCTGAACCACTAAAGTAGTTTCGTAACCGTTCATAACTCCGTTTACTACGGCAAAACCCACCTCATCGTAATTAGCTCCAATTAAATTACTTTTGTGAGAGGGCGACTTAAACCATGCTTCGACAACTTCCTTGGAGGTTGAGAAGTTTTTAGCCAAATTTTCCCCAGCGTAAATATATTCATAATTTTCCCCAACAATAAAATCCCAAGGCTCTGTTCCGTCGGGAGCAACGTGAGCCCAGTAACCATCTTCAAACATATCCTTAGCCTTATTCTGCGCCGCTACGGATAATTTATCGTTTAATCTAAGACCGGAAACTCCGTTTTCCTCTCTTTTTTTATTAGTGTATTTTAAAAGGTCCGTGATATTAATATCCGAGGCATACCCAAGCACTCCGGGAGCTACTTTTGGAATCACTCTAAAAATTGCGGTAACTACCAGAATTAAAACACAATAAATTAAAAGTGCCTTGTTTTCAAGAAAATCGGCCCTTTTTCTTTTATCTTCTTTAGGTAAAAAATGATGAACAAACTGATACTTCTCTATGGACTTGGGATTTTTCCTCCAATATTTCGAAATATTCTGGTTTTCATCTTTATGTTTTGAGTAGTCAAACATTAATTGTAATTATAACATTATAATTTACTTTAGTGCTTCTAAAGCAAGGTTAAACACCTCTTCAGGTCTTCCCTCGCCATCTATCTCAACCAACTTACCTTCATTTCTAAAATGCTCAATAACTTCCGATGTTTCTGTATTAAATATCTCCAATCTTCTCCTAACAGCTTCTTCAGTGTCATCTTCGCGCTGAATTAATCTTCCACCGCACTCGTCACAAATTCCCTCTATTTTAGGAGGAACGGATACAATATTAAAAACGGCTCCGCAATCATCGCAGGTTCTTCTTGAAGAAATTCTTTTAACGGAGGTTTCCGGAGAGATGTTGATTAAAATTACTTTATCGAAATCAGGGTCGTAAAAATGAAGGTCTTTCATTGTTCTACCCCACCCATCAAAAATAAATCCGTTTTTGCATGAATCTTTTGAGGTTTCTTCTCTAAGTAGGTCAGCAACTAAATCCTGAGGTACGAGTTCACCCCTTGCCATATAATCCTGAATTTCTCTTTTTCTCGGGTGAGCCTCTCCAACCTCTCTTAATATATGACCTGCTGAAATCAACGGGATATCCAAATAATCACTTAACATACTTCCTATGGTACCTTTTCCACATCCCTGAGGTCCTATTAGTAATATTTTCATGATAATAATTGTAAAGCTTAAAAATCAGGAAGTCCAAGGTCTTGTAACTGACCTCTCATCTGTTTTTGTAGTTTCTTGTCAACATCACTAAAAGTGTCGTTTATTAAATCTTTTAATTCTTTTTGATCCTCTCCGTCTACCTCAATTTTTTGAATCTTTTTGTCACCTCTAACTACTATTTTAATACCATCTTTCTCTCTGGTAGCGGATATTTCTTCCATCTGCTTTTTAATTTTACTTTGTGCTTGTTTAAATTTATTTAATTCCTTTATTTTATCGAACATGGTTATATTTTATCAGTAAAAAATAAATTATCCTAAAAATTTCTCGTAACTTCTCGTAACGGTTAATGACTCCACCTGTCTCACTGTTTCAAGAACCACAGAAACAGCAATTAAAAGACTAGTTCCCCCTATGGAAATAACATTGGGACCAAATATAAAATTCATAAAATAGGGCAAAATAGCTATCAAACCAAGGAATAAAGAACCCATAAGCGTAATTCTGGAAACAATTCTTTTTAGATAGTTTGAAGTAGAGGTTCCGGGCCTGACGCCGGGTATAAAGCCCCCTCTTTTTTTAACATCTTCAGCAATCTTTTCAGGATTAAATTGTAAAAAAGTATAAAAAAACGTAAAAGCTACGACAAGCATAAAGTACAAAGCGTTATATGAAAAAGCTGTAGGTTCAAAAAACTTAGCCATAAAAGAACCAATATTAACCAAACCGGGTTTCCCCGAGGCCATAAAAGGTCCTGACACCATACCCGGGATAGAAACAATAGATACTGCAAATATTATTGGAATAACTCCAGCCTGATTTATCTTAATAGGAAGGTAATTGGTCACTTTCTTTGATCTCTCTGAACTTCTACCGTACTCCAAAAGAACATTTCTGGTCCCCTCGTTAACCAAAACTACAGCGATTATTGTTAATAAAATCAAAACTAAAACAATTATCGTTTGAAGATAATTTGAAGACAGTATTCCCGTTACGGCAGAAACAGCACTGGTAGGTAATCTGCTTATAATTGATACAAATATTAAAGCCGATATTCCGTTTCCTACGCCTTTCTCGGTTAATAAATCTCCAAGCCAAACTAACAGCATGGAACCTGCGGTAAAAGTTAAAACAAGAAGCACTACATCAAAACCCCCCAATGAATTTATTATGCCCTGCTTGCTTAATAAAAAGTAAATGCCGTAGGCTTGGACGAAAGACATTGGGATAGCCAAAACCTTCGTGTACATATTTATTTTTTCCTGTCCGTATTCACCTTCTTTTGCCATTTCTTCCAATGAAGGAATAAGCATAGTAAGGAGTTGAATTATTATGGAAGCATTGATATAAGGACCTAAGCCTAATGTGACAATTGAAAAATTTTGGAACCCTCCCCCGCTGAATAAATCAAAAAACCCAAAAATAACACTCTGCTCAAGATAAGCTTTAATTGATGATGTATCTACTCCCGGCACCGGTATGTGGGCCAAGAGTCTAAATACAGCAATTATAAATAACGTAAATATTATTTTCTTCCTTAAATCAGGAAGCTTAAATATTTTAAGCATTTATAGTAGCACCAAAACTTTCGATTTTTTCCTTAGCTTTTTCGGAATATGTAAAATCTTTAAAAACTACTTTCTTTTTCAACTCACCTTTTGAGAGTATCTTAACACCACCTGATGGAATATCTTTTAATACTTTCTTTTCTACTAAAGATATTGGAG
>JAKLGS010000059.1 GCA_022710505.1 Patescibacteria group bacterium | reverse complement strand
AAGTATTTTCTACAACTATCTTACTGGTTGTTAAGATATCTTCTAAGTATCTATTACAAACAATACCTATTAAAGACCACATATTGCTTCCTAATGGGAGTACTGCCCCACCCAAGTTGAAATTGTAGCCCGTAGATCCCATATCTGTGCTTACACATATTCCCGACCCTTTAATTTCAAAATTATTAAAAGAACCGTCATCAGAACTTATTAAAAACGAGTGGTAGCCCATCAACTTTGAACCTAAAACTACTTCGTTAACAGCCTGCCCAACATTTATTTTTTTATTATTTTTGGCTTTTTGAATTTTTACAGATATTTTTGTAGATTCTAAAGTTTTAAGATTTACCCGATCAGACTCTATTTTTAAAATTAATTTCTTTAATTTATCTAAATCTAATTCGTTCATTAAAAAGTTAAGATTTCCTGTACCATAACCAAAAAAAGGTACTTTCAAATGATTGTATTCTTGAATAGCGTGAAGAATTGCTCCATCTCCTCCGGATACTAGTATAAGGTCCGGCTTTCTCTCTTTAAGTAAATGTGGAAATTCTTTTTGGATGAAGTCGTTAATCTCTTTGCATCTTTTGTCCTTAGAAATTCGATATTTTATCTTCATAACTAGGATATGATATCACTTTGTGAAGAATTAGCATGAAAAAGGACATAATTTGCTTTTGGCATTTTATGTCCTTTTAAAATGAATCTCGTTTTTTAATTTAAAGCATCAAACATACTCATGATGCTGTCTGCGTAATCATATCCTACGTCAATAGGCCCATAATGGTACAGAGCCTCTCTAAGATCACGGTAAATCTCGACAAGTCCTGCGAGATGGCTTACCCCCCATTCAATGTTGTATACAGGGTTCAGTAGTTCTGAGACCGTAGGTCTATCAGAAAAATAGTCTCCGTAAAGTTGCCTTGAAAGTCCGTCGGAGGACATAATCTGCATAAGACCAACTGCTCCACTTTGAGAAATTGCGTTAGAATCTCCTCCTGATTCCAACAAAATTATTGAAGAGACAAGCTCTGGTTCCAGATTATGTCTACGAGATGTATCAATTATCTCATTACAATAAAAAAGTACGTTTTCCCAACTTGATTGGTAGCTAGGATTTGGGTGAATTTCAGGAAGTTCACACTTCTCTCCTTGTTCAGCCGGCTCTACCGATATTGGTAAGGCTGCCGCCATGGCTTTTTCTGAACTGGCATCATTTCTACCAAAAACATAGGCAGCAAACAGCATAATAACAAAGAATGCGATGTATCCTGTAGTTCTCTGTCTTTTTGGTCGGGTTTCATCCAAGTAACTCCCTACATTTCTCTTAAATTCACTTGCTTTTTTCATTTTTTTCTCCTTTTCTATTTTTTTGACGTGATTTTCAGAATTTTAACACTATATTAACCTATAGTCAATGATATCCAAAAACCTTAAAACACCTCATAACTTGTGTATTTATCTCAATACTAATAAAATTTAGTAAATGAAGTTAATAATTAAACTTATTTTCTGGATCGTTGGTATTTTCCTTCTCCTCCATTATGTTTTTGATATTAGCCTTAACGACGTACTAACCCTAAAAGAAAAAGCGAATTCATCTATTTGTGATGAACCTGTGAAATACAAGGTTGGTTCAATCGATCCAAAATTTAAAATAACCGAGACCGAGCTTTTGGACAAAATAGAAGAAGCTTCAAATTTGTGGACAAATGCTTACGGTAAAAGACTATTTGTTTATGATCAAAACTCCGATCTTGAAGTTAATTTAATTTACGATGAAAGACAGGGAAGTTTTGAAAATATTGAGAACATGGAAACCAATGTTAGTGATAAAAAGCTTTCTTTGGAGGAAGAAAACGCAATCTATGATCAAAAAGTAGCAGAACTTGAAAAGCAAATAACTGAGTTAAACAAACAAATAGACTATTGGAACAGCAAAGGTGGTGCTCCCGAGCCTGAGTTTAGAGCCTTAACAAAAATGCAGGAGAATCTAAACTCTAAGATTGATGAGCTGAATTCATATGCAAACAAACTTAACCAAGCCGTAGACGATGTAAATAAAAATATTGGTACTTTTAACAACATGGTTACTAAATTTAACACAGTGTTAGAGCAGAAGCCCGAGGTTGGGTTTTATACCTCAGGAGAGGAGAAGATTGATATATTTTTCTATACCGATGAGGAAAATCTTGTAAACATACTGGCTCACGAAATGGGCCATTCTTTAGGATTAGATCACATAGAAGATGAGGGAGCAATGATGAACCCAATAGTATCTGAGACTACCGAAATTAAGTCTGCCGACAAAGAGTTAGTTAAATCATTTTGTGAAAAAAACACTGTTTTTAATGTTACGAAGAATAGAATTAAATATTCTATTGATTTTTTAATCTCAAAAGTGTTATTGATATTAAAATAACCTAAAACTTAAATCCGCTTTCAACAAGCTTTCTAAAATTCCAAGACCAGTCAGTGGGATCCTCAGTCTTGTATGTCCAAAAAAACCATCCTGCAGACTTATTAAAAACTTTATTCTGCATTTTTTGGAAATTTTGATAATTTTTAAATATCTGCTTTTCTTGCACATTATTTACTGATAATTTTTCGTTAAAATCTCTCGAATTCAAAGCTAAACTCCATTCACCGGATATCATTGGCAAGTGTTTCTGCATTTTTTTTATAGTACTGCCCCACTCTCTTTTGCCTTTTCTTAGAAAAGCTCTTAATTTAATTTTTTTAAACTCATCTGAAAAACATTGATAAAAATGGGAATCCAAAAATACATTTGTAAATTTTGGATAAGGCAAGAAGTTTTTAAATTCCAACGGTCTGAAAGAATCGCTGATAACCACAGCAATTTTTTCACCACAGACCTTTCTTATTATTCGATATGCTTCCTCGTAAAATGATTTTAATAAGTCTATATCAATAGAAATATGAGGCTCGTTTAACACTTCAATTCCAAAGAAGACTTTTTTCCTACAGTATCTTTCGGCAATTTTTTCAATAATTTTTAATGTAAGTTTAATATTGTTAGAATCTTTATCCCAACCAATCTCTCCTGATTTTCCACTGTGATCATAACCGTTTTGACTACCAGGAGCTCCGTGCAAGTCAATTAAGACTTTTAGACCGTGTTTTTCTGCCATGTCAAAAGCAAAATCCAAGTATTGAATACTCTTTTCGTATGGTGGGAAATCCCCGAATATCCAATACCCTACAGGTATTCTAATTGCATTTATTCCATTTTGAGATAAAAAAAGAAAATCTTCTTCTTTTATAAAGGTTTTATAGTGCTCTCTAATGGCTTTTTTAGGAAACTTATTCAATAAGGAGTACTCGTCATCGGCTTTGTATCCTTCAAATAACGATGGTGTTATCCATTTCTCTAAAACTAACCACCCTCCTAAATTTACACCTTTTAGTTTGTTTCGGTTTACCTTTTTCATACTTTTTTGTCTAGCTTTTGTGGTTTTAGCAATATTAAACTCTATACTGAAAGTGTATGAATAAGCCTTTTATATTTTTTAAAAATCAGCTTAGTTTTATTTTTTAGGTAAACTTTCGCAGGCTTCTCCGTCCTTATCTCCATCAAGCCTATTTACATCGTTTCCAACACCGCCAACTTTTTCAAAAAAAGTTTGAGCTTCTGGCTGAGATCCGAAATCCTCACAATTGTATTCATTTGCAGTTTTTCCTTTTGACGCATCGGTAGTAATTTCACCGAAAATATCGTAAAGGACGTTTCCTGCAGAATCTCTTTGAACTTCTGACTGTTCAAAGGATCTTGTTTTCATCAACGTTTTCATATCGTAATCTTTGTTTGAAACTTCCATACCTAACGCTGCCAGTAATGCAAAAAAAGCTACTGCAAGAGCAATTCTTGCTTTTTTAAAGAAGAAAAATAATACTGCCACAATAGCCAAAAGAATAATTATCACCCAAAGCCTAACCTTTTTAGTACCGGTTATTTGTTTAAAGGATTTCTTTGTCTTCTTAACCTCTTTGACTTCAACTTTTTCACTACTATCTATTGGTTTATTATTTTCTGTATTTTCCATGTTTTTATTGTATCAGTTGTTTGCAAATTTTAAAATTATACTAAGAAGTTTTTAACAACTGGGCCTAATTAGTCTAGTCATTAAAATATCTTGACTCCCCATCTTAAAATTGTATTATGAATATGTATTCAATATAGTTTTATTAAGGAGGTGAATTAAATGCCAGTATTTAACGGAACAGGTCCTCAAGGTTTTGGACCACAGACAGGTAGAGGTATGGGTCCTTGTGGAGATGGTTATGGTTATGGAAGAAGAGGTTTTGGTAGAAGAGGTTACGGTAGAGGCAGAGGTTTTAGATTTTGGAGTGCTGC
>JAKLGS010000058.1 GCA_022710505.1 Patescibacteria group bacterium | reverse complement strand
TTGATAGAACAGCTAATTAGTTTATCCTAGTTTTTTATTAGATATTCTTGATTTTATAGTTGCAAATGCTCGCAGTGTTTGTATTAATAAAAAAGGCCTAGTCTTTTGTTATAAAAACTAAGCCTTCATCTGCAGTATGTTGGGTAAGTATCCCCAAACCAAAGTAAGAAACATACTTACCTGTATTTCCACCCAAAACTTTCCCTACAATTATCAAGAGTACGCCCTGTATCGAGTGGTGGAAGTGATATTTCCCAAAATGGGTGGCTCTCCTTCCAGTTTTTGGAAAACAGTTATAAGCAGCAACTTCTAGCTTTCCAAAAATAAAACCAGTGAAGAAACAAATTAAATTTTTCACACTACCTCCTTTTTCTAATATGTTTATCGTCTATCTTACTAGAAATGTTTCTATTATCAAGTATTATCAATTTTTCCCACTATTTTTTACACTTAATTTCATACTTGCCATCTGTTATCATAACTCCGTGCCAACAAACTCTGAATTATTTACGGGATTAAATCCCCAACAAATTGATGCTGTTAAGCATTTAGACGGCCCCGCACTCGTTGTGGCTGGACCAGGAAGTGGTAAAACCCGTGTTTTAACTCACCGAGTTGCAAATTTAATTCAAAACCACGAGGTTTCTGAAACAAACATTCTCTGCGTTACTTTTACAAACAAAGCAGCCGATGAAATTAAACAAAGAGTAGGGGCAATTCTTTCTGATTCATCAGGAATATCAAAATTACCATGGAGCGGAACATTTCATTCAATTTGCTCAAAGATTTTAAGAAAAGATGGATATAACATTGGTATACCGCCATCATTTGTTATTTATGACACCGAAGATTCAGCCTCCGTTATTAAAATTATCTTAAAAGATTTTGGAATTGATGCAAAAAGATTTCATCCAAGAGGTGTTTTGGAAACCATCTCAAGTGCAAAATCAGAATTAATCACCCCATCTGATTACGAGAGTTACGCTCAAGGTTACTACCAGCGTACTGTATCAAAAATTTACCCGGAATATCAAAAAAGGTTACAAAATAGCAACGCTCTGGACTTCGATGATCTGCTATATTTTACTGTAAAGTTGCTCGATACAGATAAAAAAACATTAAAAAAATATCAAGAGCAGTTCAAATACATATTGGTCGACGAATATCAGGACACAAACAAAGCCCAATATGTTTTAACCCGTCAATTATCAGATTTGCATCAAAATCTCTTTGTGGTCGGGGATATGTCTCAGGCCATTTATAGCTTTCGTGGTGCTGATTTTCGTAATATTTTAAATTTTCAAAAAGACTATCCCGAGGCCTCTATCTACAATTTAGAGCAAAATTACCGGTCCACGCAGGTTATCTTAGATGCCGCAAAAAACATGATTAAAAAAAATTCTACTCATATTCCTTTGGATCTTTGGACGGACAAAGAGGGTGGTGACAAGATAGTAGTCTTTTCGGGAAGCACCGGAAACGAGGAAACTGCCTTTGTAATTGATGAAATTTCAAACCAGATGAAGTTAGGAAAGACATTTGTGGATATGGCTGTTTTATACCGTACTAACGCCCAATCCCGAGCTATTGAGGAGGCTTTAATCAAAAACAGTATTCCCTATAGAGTGTTTGGTGGGGTGCGTTTCTATTCCAGAAAAGAAATAAAAGACATCGTCTCATATTTAAGAGTGATTCAGAATCCAAAAGATTCGGTCTCGTGGTCAAGAATTATCAACGTTCCAACTCGTGGCATGGGCCAAAAGTCAGCTGATAAATTAAAAAATGCAGATTGGGACCTTGATGAAATCGAAAAAGTTTCAAAAATTCCAATAAAAAGATGGATTTCAAAAAAAGATGACATGTCTACATTAGAATTAATGGAAGAGGTTCTAAAAGATACCGGTTATATTAAATGGCTTGATGATGGCACAGAAGAAGCTTTAAGTAGAATTGAAAACATTAAAGAGTTAAAAACAGTCGCCTCACAGTTTGTAAATTTAAGTGAGTTTTTAGAAAATGTTTCTTTGATTGAAGATACGGGAAAAGCCAGTGAAAAAAACAATGTTGATTGTGTGACTTTATTAACAGCGCATGCTTCAAAAGGTTTAGAGTTTCCAATTGTTTTTATTATCGGAATGGAAGAAGGTTTATTTCCCCACTCAAATTCTTTGGGTGAGCAAGAAGAGCTTGAAGAGGAGAGAAGGCTTTGCTACGTTGCTATAACTAGAGCAAAAGAGAAGGTGTATATGACAAACGCTCGTTCTAGGATGTATTTTGGAAATATTCAGGCTAATCTTCCTAGTAGGTTTTTATCGGAAATCCCACAGGAGTTATTGGATTTTAGAGGATTAGGAATAAAAAATTATTTTCCCAGGAGCAACAAAAACGACGATTTTCTTGATGACCTCGAATTCAATAGAGGTAATTTCAAATGGGACTAGTTTTTTAATGTAAAATTAATGTATGTTTAAACCTCACAAAGAGCTTGGGCAGAATTTTCTTACGGATAAAAGTGTGGCTAAAGATATGGTGGAAGCTCTTGATATTCAAAATGGCGACGAAATAGTTGAAATTGGTCCCGGCCACGGTGTTGTTACAGAATTTTTAGTCGAAAAAATAAAGTATTTGAATGTAAAAATCCATGCAGTAGAGTTGGATGTAAGACTTTACCAGGAACTTAAAAATTTTTATTCAGGGAATGAAAAGATAGAGATAATAAAAGAAAATATTTTGGATTGGCTTCCAACATTCTCAACGGACAGAGAAATAAAAATAATAGGGTCTGTTCCTTACTACATAACATCTCCAATAATTCATAAAATAATAAAAATGCCTGCGGTTCCTCAAGTGGTAGTTTTGTTAGTACAAAAAGAAGTAGCTGAAAAGATAAAAAGTAAGGCACCGGATTCTTCTTACATGTCCTCGTTTGTTCAAACTTTTTTTGATGTTAAGTATTTAGGAAAAGTTCCCAGTAAAAAATTTAATCCTGAACCCAAGGTTGATGGCGGAATTATTAAAATGGTCAAGAAAGAAGATGCAAATCTCGACCCCGTTTTTATTAGGAAATACGAGGGTTTTTTACACAAGGCTTACTCCAATCCAAGAAAAATGCTAAACAAAGTATTCAGGAAAGAGGAGCTTGAGAATGGTAATATTAATCCAACACTCCGTGCGCAAAATTTAGATGCTGAAGAGTGGTTGAGTTTTTATAAAAAAATAAATGAAATTTAGTATTTGCATTCCAACTTTAAACGAGGAAAAGTACATAGGCGGGATATTAAATTGTCTAGAAAAACAGACATTTAAGGATTTTGAAGTTACTGTTGTAGACGGAAATTCACAGGACAGAACAAAAGAAGAGGTTTTGAAGTTTTCTAGTAAGTATCCACTTCAATTTTTGAAATCACCTCAAAGGGGAGTGTCGTTTCAGAGAAATTACGCAGAAAAAAAGTCTTCCGGAGATTATGTAATATTTTTTGATGCTGATGTAATGATAGAGAGCGATTTTTTGGAAAAAATAAGCAACCATTTAGAAAAAGGTGATATTGATGTTTTAACTACTTGGAATAAGCCAATATCCGATAAACCAATAGATGAATTTATCTACTTATTTGTAAATATTTTTATGCTGGAGCTTATTAAAAAGAAAAATCCCGGAGCTGTTGGCGTTTTTATATGTGTTAAAAAAAGCTCGTTTGAAAAAATCGGAGGTTTTAGAGAAAAAGTTAATTTTGGAGAGGACTTTGATCTTGCAAAGAGGCTTCATGATAGTGGTTTTACATACGCTTTATTGAAAAAACCAAAAGTACACGTATCCGTGAGACGTTTTGATAAAGAGGGAAGATTGAACATGATAATAAAAAATCTTAGAGCGGCTACATATTATCTAACGAACAACAACAACTACATCGACAAGATTCAGGGTAAGTTTAAGCACGAGTTCGGTAAATTTTAATTGGAAATTTTTTAAATAACCTTAAAGTCTGTTTTCCTAAATTCTCTAAAATGTAGATTAGATCGAAGCCCGCCAAATTTTTAAATTTTTGAACGGGCTTTTTTTTCGGCCCGATTTTCATCAAAGCCTGTACTCTTTGATCCCGCCCTTATAGGACGATATTAAATTGTATTCATAAAATATCCTATATTGGCCTTGGAGTCAATGATATACTGGGTTTATGAAAAGACACATTCTTCAATCCAAGCTTTGGGAGAAGTTTAAAAACGACTATGGAACTCCGGCAGTTCGGGTTGGAAAAATTCTTTATACAAAACATAAAATTCCTTTTACTAACAATTATTATGGATATTGCCCCAGAGTTAACCCTTTTGATATTGATTTTGAAGAATTAAAAAAATCGTTAAATGAAAATAATTGTGTAGCTGTTCATTTTGATGTCCCCAATGTTACTAAAGACGA
>JAKLGS010000057.1 GCA_022710505.1 Patescibacteria group bacterium | reverse complement strand
ACTGAAACATTATCAGCGTTTTATTTAGCAAATATTTCGGGATTAACCCCTGCCGGAACATATAGTACAGCTATAACCTATGTGGCATCGGCGAACTTTTAAACCACATGCCCAAATCGGTAAAAAAATATAATAAATTACTTTTAGTACTTGGAGTCGTATTATTTTCACTGGTTTCCTTTTCATTAAAAAACAGGGCGTATGCTCTGACACAACCAACAAAGGTTGAAATTGACGGTGAGCCCGGAAAGGTCCTCACAGGTACCTTAGAACTTTACAATGAACAGGAACAGGAGATAACTTTCTACCTTTCCTATCAAAACTTCGAAGCCAGAGGAGAAGGCGGTTCTCCATCCTTCTTAGACTACGATGGGACTGGCTTGGCATCTTGGATTAAAACTGCACAGAGTGTTACTTTAAAACCGAAGGAAAGAATAGAGTTCCCTTATGAAATACAAATTCCACAGGATATGGAACCCGGAACATATTTGGCAGCTATATTTTTTGGAAACACACCTCCTCAAGCGATGGAAGGCGGTCAAGTTACAATAGGAACAAAACTTGGAACATTGTTATTTTTAAATCTTCCAGGTGCAAAAGTTGAAGGTGCTGGAGTTACGGAATTTTCTACAGAGGGCGGCAACTTTTTTTCATACCTTCCTCTAAATCTCTTCTACAGATTCTCAAATAACGGTGCGTTAAAGGTTATGCCTTTCGGTAGCATAGATATTAAATGTCTTTTTGGTAGAACAGTAGGAACATTAGACGCAAATATTTCAAAAGGAAATGTTTTACCAAACAGTGTAAGGAAGTTTGTTATCACCTGGGACAGATTGAAACAAGACAACGTTAATGAAAAAGAAGACAAAACAGAAGAAGTTAAAATGGAACCCGGACAAAAGTTAAGTTTCTTTGACGCTGTTAAAGTGCAAATTAAAAACTTTACCTTCGGTAAATACACTGCAACATTAAACGTGAACTACGGGGATAATCTAAGTGCGACAAAAGAAACGTCTTTTTGGGTAATACCTTGGCAACTACTCTCTCTCGTAATCGCTGCTCTTGTTTTAATAATAATGATATTCAGAGGAATGATGAAAAGACATAATAAAAAACTTATAGAGATGGTAAAAAAGGAGGCGTTAACATCACAGCAGGTCACGATTGCTCCTACAGAGAGTATAGTTAAAGAAGAAAAGAAAACACGTGAAAAAGTAAAAAAAGAAGTTAAGGAGGAAGTCGAAGAGATAAAAGAAACCGCAGAAGATTTAAAGGAAAATGTAGAGGAGATTAAAGAAGAGGTTGAAGAAAAAATTGAAGAAAAGACCGAAGAAGAAAAAGTAGATAATGACTCAGAAACCGAAGAAAAACTTACAGCTTTAAATCCTAAAGAATAGTATAATTAAAAAACGTAAGGACAAGCAAAAGGCCCGCCTCCGGCGGGCCTTTTTGATATTTAATTTTGATGTGTGATACTGTCTTTCTATATCATAAAAATCCCGGGGGAAAATTTAAGAATGAATAAAGTAATTGACGGGGTATGACTGCTCTGTAGAATTATTAGCTGTAATGAAAAAACAAAACTTTAATTCTATAAAAATATTTCCTACTCTTGTTCTAGTTATTTTATTTTCCCATGCTACTAAAGTTCTGGCAGACCCTTTACAAAATAAGTCTGATGCCATGAGCAGGCTGGGTAATTCAAGTGGTGACGCCGTACTATCAGACCACGAGATACAATTTACTACACCAACCGGAGTAGCTTCAACACAATCTATAGAAATAACCCTCCCTTCTGATTTTGATGGGGACAGCGACCCACAAGGAGCACTTGACTATACAGATGTCGACTTACTTATAGACAACACACCGGATGGAATCTGTGATGGAATAGATCAAACATTAGTAGGAGCAGGTGCCGGGGCCAGTGAGTGGGATGCCGTTTTTAGCGGTACAGAAAACCGTGTACTCACTATCACTTCAGGTGGAGCTTCGGCAATTGTAGGATTAGGAGATGAAGTGTGTATTCTAATAGGAGAAAATGCAACAGGAGGGACAGCTAATTCTCAATATATAAACCCATCAGCAAGTGCTGCTTACACCATTTCTATTGTTTCTGCATCTGATTCAGGAGAAATCTCTGTCAGTATAATTGATAATGATACAGTAGTCATAACAGCAGATATTACAGAGACAATATCGTTTGCAATTGACGACTACACCGTAGGATTTGGTAACTTAACCTTATCGACTGCAAGATTTGCAACGGGAAGCGCCCCTTATGGATCAAATCCTCCCTCAGTTGCAGCTCACCACATGACCGTCGCCACTAACGGAAGCACAGGGTATGAAATAACTTATTTAGGTTCAACACTTACCAATCAAAACAACGATACAATAGCCCCTGCAACAATTGTAGGAGATGAGGACGGAACACCGGATACAGAACAATTTGCAATAGGTTTTACTACAGATGGTAACGCATCAATTGCCTCAGCATACAACCAAGTATCCCCTAACTTTAACTATAGCTTCGTCGCAAATGTAGAAACGCCATTTGCATCTGAAGCTATTCCTACAACAACAGAGACTATATCTGCATTCTACTTGGCAAATATTTCAGGAGTAACTCCTGCTGGAACATACAGCACAGCTCTTACGTATGTTGCCACAGCGAATTTTTAAAATAAATTATGATAAAAACAAAAAACTGCCCAAAATTAATATTAGTTCTCACCGTTTTCTTTTTCTCTCTATTTTATATATTTTCAGAACAACCTGCTCATGCACTTACTGTACCTACAAAGCTTGAGATAGAAGGAGATCCCGGTCAAAAACTTTTTCACGAACTGGAAATTTACAATGAGGGTGACCAGGAGGTTACTTACTATATTTCTGCCAAAAATTTTGAGGCAAGAGGAGAAACAGGTTCGCCATATTTTTTACCTGATACAAGCACAGGCTTGGCATCGTGGATATTTTCAGCTGAAAGTGTTGTCGTGGGACCAAAAGAGAGAATTAAATTTCCATATGAAATTAGGATTCCACAAGATGCTGAGGGCGGAGGTTATTTTGCATCAATATTTTTCGGCACTACACCACCAATCCTTGAGAATGATGAACAAGTTGCCCTGGGTAGCAAGACTGGAACACTTATTTTCTTAAATGTATCCGGCGATGTTCTAGAAAAAGCAGGTGTTGTCGAGTTTAAAACCAAGGGTGGAAATTTCTTCTCTTATCTTCCAATCACAATGTATTATAGATTTTCAAATGACGGAGGAAGAAAGTTAATTCCCACAGGAACAATAGACATAAAAGGTTTATTTGGTAAAAAGATAGCTACTTTAGATGCAAATAATTCAAAAGGCAATGTTTTACCAAAAAGTGTAAGAAGGTTTGAGGTAGTTTGGAGCGAGTTAAATCAAAACAATGTAATAGGAAAAAACAAGGTCGAAAGCAAGGAAACGATGGCCGGGAGTCAGGATAGCAAAATAGGGTTCTTTGAGGCAGTAAAAATGCAAAAAGAAAATTTTGTAATAGGAAGGTACAAAGCGTATCTTAACTTGAAATACGGAGATAATAAAACATCAGAAAATCAGGTTGTTTTTTGGGTTATTCCCTGGCAAATACTTACTCTTATTGTAAGTGCCTTGGTGCTTTTAGTAACGATCATCAAAACGATGATGAAGAGGTACAACAAGAAGCTCACAGAGAGGGTTAAAAAAGAAACCTTAACATCACAACGTGTGAATATTATTCCAACCGAAACAGTAACAGAAAAAGAAGAGGAAACAAAAGAGGAGCTGAAAGAAAACACAGAGGATTCTTTAGATGCGGATACAGGTGATCCGGAAGATATTAATCCTAAAGAGTAAGTATCATTATAAAGTGCAAGGACAAGCAATAGGCCCGCCTCCGGCGGGCCCTCCTTTTTAACATTCAAAATGTTTTTATCAAAATCTTTACAAAGATAGAATTTTATCAGTCGCTACAGACAGAACGATTAGAGTTAGTGGTCTTCCCTAGGAGGTCTTTGATCCAAAAATATCACTACTGCAACACCTACCGCAATTACTGCAAAGGTAAGGTAAACGATAGCCAATATGTTTAAGTTCATGATGAAATCCTTTCTAATCTTAAGGATAACCACCAGAGAAAAAATGTCAATATAGCACCACCCGATATAACAGGAACAATATCCTTAGAATTTGAAAAATTGAGTAAAGGACTTAAAATCAGAGATCCTAAAAACACCTGACCAGCGTTGTCGAATATGTTGGAGAACCTTTTGACCTGACTACGAGTAAATAAAAACATAAGAAATTAATACCACGGAGAAATATTTATAAAATAACCAGTGTTCTACTAGAAATAGAATAAAGATAAAAATACATCGCGGAGGGAGAGGGATTCGGTCACCGGTTCTCGCCTGCTGGCTCGACCGTCTACCCCGGCTCGGCGCCGTCGCGCCTGCGCCATTCGAATCCTTTTTGAAATTCTTTTAAGATACGCGGTGATTTCC
>JAKLGS010000056.1 GCA_022710505.1 Patescibacteria group bacterium | reverse complement strand
TTGTAAAGTTTTCTTTCATATTGAGTAATTTCTTGAAAAGTCATTGGATATTAAAATTACTTGTATTTGACAGTATTGCTTACCTTGAGATTATTCTTCCTGAACCATTTCCTGCTCTTCTTGTCCCATTATTGCAACCGACGCGACCTTATCCCTTTCTCCTAGTTTTATTAGTCTTACCCCTTGAGTTGCTCTTCCTAGAGTAGGAATTTGTTTCAACGAAAGTCTAATAATCTTTCCGGATGTAGTAGCTATCAATGCATCGTATTCGGTGCCCTTATCTATTGCCCTTGCGACAACCAATTCTCCTGTTTTTTCTTTGACTTTGTAAGTTAGGATCCCCGACCCCGCTCTTTTTTGGGTTTTATACTCTCCTGTTTTTGTCTTTTTTCCGTATCCAAGTTTGGAAATTACCAGTAATTCAACGTCACTACTCTTATTGGGTATAATTACTGTACCTACCACACTGTCTTTCTCTTTTGATAGTTTTATTCCTGTAACACCTTTTGCAGATCTTCCCATTTGTCTAACCTCTTTTTCACTAAATCTTATTGATTGGCCCATACTGGTAGTTAAAAGTATATCGTCCTGACCTGAAGTGGAGTCCACAAAAACTAAGTTGTCTCCTTTGTCTAAGGTTATAGCGATAATTCCAGAAGTTCTTATATTAGCAAAATCCTCCATAGATGTTTTTTTAACAACCCCGTGCGTTGTAGTAAAGAAAACGAAACCTTTTTTGCTTTCCAACTCCTCGCTTGTTTTAGTTAGGAAGGCTTCCACTCGTTCTTCTTGTTTCATACTTAAAAAGTTAATCAAGGGAGTACCCTTGGCATTTCTTGATGATTCAGGTATTTCCCAGATTCTTAATTTATATACTTTACCTGTATTTGTGAAGAAAAATGCCCAATCGTGGGTGTTACAAATTTTTATAGTTTCAACAGCGTCCTCTTCCCTTAGCTCCTGTCCTTTTACTCCTTTTCCGCCCCTACCCTGCTTCTTGTAAGTAGTTTCTTTAAGTCTTTTTATGTATCCATTTTCTGAAATAGTAACTATACATTTTTCATCTACTATCAGGTCTTCGTCGCTTAGTTCTCCTATTTTTCCTTTTATTACCTTTGTTTTTCTCGGATCTGAGTACTTTTTACCTAATTCATTTAATTCATCCTTTACTGTTTTTATAATTCTCTTGGTTGATTTTAGTAAATCTTCATAATCGGCTATTGTGGCAAGGATTTCTTTTAACTCGTCCTCTATTTTTTGTCTTTCTAACGCCGCAAGTCTTCTTAACTGCATGTCCAAAATGGCTTGTGCTTGTAGATCGGATAAACCGAACTTTTTCATTAAACCTTCTTTGGCGGCATCCGCATCTTTGCTTGCTCTAATAAGCTTTATAACTTCATCTAAATTATCAAGAGCAATTTTTAAACCTCTTAATATGTGGGCTCTTTCTTCAGCTTTTTTGAGTAAATATATTGTTCTTCTTATTACAATTTGCTGTCTGTGTTTAACAAATTCTTCTAGAATATTTTTTAAAGTCATTAGTTTTGGTTCATTATTTAAAAGAGCGACGAAGTTTGAGTTAAAGGTGTTCTGTAGTTGAGTATATTTATAGAGCTGGTTCTTGATTTTGTTGACAACAGCGTCTTTTCTTAACTCAATCATTATCCTAATCCCATCTTTATTTGATTCATCTCTTAGGTCAGATATGCCGATTATTCTTTTTTCTTTTACCAAGTCAGCAATTTTTGAAATTAGAGTCGATTTATTAACTGCATAAGGTATTTCAGTGACTACAAGTCTTACCTTTCCGTTTTTTGTCTCTTCTACATCCATTTTTGCCCTTGTTACGACTCTTCCTCTTCCGGTAGCATACATTTGAATCATTTCTTTTTGGTCGTAAATAATTCCTCCGGTTGGGAAATCAGGGCCTAAAATAACTTTAGTTAAATCCTCAACGTTAGCTTCAGATGAAAAATCAGGTTTTACTATTTGAACCTTGTCGTCTTTTTTAGGCGCCTCTCCAATATTTTCGGATTTATCGATTAATATATTTATTCCTTCTACTATTTCCCCAAGATTATGTGGGGGGATATTTGTTGCCATTCCAACAGCAATACCTGTAGTACCGTTTAATAGCAAATTAGGAAGATTTGAAGGGAGATAAACCGGCTCCAGGTTTTGAAGATCGTTTATCTCAAAATTTACAGTATCTTTATCAATATCTGAATATAACTCCTCTGATATTTTTTCTAATTTACACTCTGTATATCTGTATGCAGCTGGTGGGTCACCGTCTATACTACCGAAGTTACCTTGAGGTTTTATTAGAGGGTATCTCAAGCTAAAGTCTTGTCCCATTCTAACGAGCGCTTCGTAAGCTGAAGTGTCTCCGTGTGGGTGGTATTTTGCCAAAACATTACCTACAACACTAGCGCATTTATGAAACTTACCTGAAAAGTTAATTCCTGAATCCTGCATGGAATAGATAATTCTTCTTTGTACAGGTTTTAAGCCGTCTCTGACATCAGGAAGTGCTCTTGAAACTATAACGCTCATAGCGTAGTCGAGATAAGAGCTCTCCATCTCGGTTGTTATCTCTGTCCTTAGGATATTTGGATTATCCTGTGGTTCGATTATCTCTTCTGTTTTGTTTGTTTCTTTGGCCATAAACCTAATAATATTAGCAGATTTGAACTAAATTTGAAGTCTTTTATAACTCTAAAAAGACCTTTACGAACTCTTTTCTTTCAATTAATTTATCCGACTCTCCGATTTCGTTTTTAAATATAAAACCAAAATTATTTTCTAGAATATTTCTTATCTCTTCGTTTTCAGTGAGAACGTATGTTTTTCCCATTGATATACAAGGGGCGTTAAAAAACCATTTTTTGTGATCAAAATTATCCAAAACTTCTTTTATAAGTGGTTTGTAGTCATTTACAAATTTTTTACTTTCCCAAAGTTCTATCTGACCGATGGTAAATTTTGTACCCATATTTGGGAATTCTATTATTTTAATGTCATCCAGGATTGCTTGTCTTGGATTTTGATAAATATATTCTTCCTGATCTATAAAATATTTCTCTACCCAGCCTTTGGGCATATCTGCAATTATTGATATTTCTTGAAAGGCTTCCACATCTCTGTGAGAAGTGATGGATGCCTTGAAGTTTAAAGTATTGGAAATTATGGCGGCGTAAAGCATTTTTGCGCTGGTCTGGGAAATTTTTTCACCAAAACCTCTTTTTTTAAATTCTTCCCAAATTAAAGTTGCACAGGACCCTATCGTTTCAATTTTAGCTCTATCTCCCAGTTTTTTAATCCAGTAGTCTTCGTAACCCACATGGTGGTCATATATTTCAATAATTTTTTCTTCTTTTACGAATTTCGGAAAAGTGTGCGGATCTGTAGTGTCAACCAATACAAAGTCCAAGTCCTGAAGATTTTCTTTTGAGGGTTCTGTTTCGTATTTAAAGTCCCACGATTTTATTTCTTTAGTGACGGTGTGGGCGGGGTCTTTGGGTACATACGCTGTTGCATTTTTCCCCTCTAAGTTCAAAAGCTCCGTATAGGCTATATTGCAGGCCAAAGAGTCCATGTCTGAAGTGTATATAGCTTGTGTAACTCCGATTTTGTTCATTTTATTCCTCTTTAGGTAATATCGATATTGGCTTCGTGTGCATGTGTGGTGATAAATCTTTTTCTTGGAGCAACTTCTTCCCCCATCAATGTTGTAAATACCTCATCGGCGGCCTCCGCATCTTTTACGGTTATCTTTTTAAGTCTCCTAGTCTCGGGATTCATCGTAGTTTCCCACAATTCTTCGGGGTTCATTTCTCCCAACCCTTTGAATCTTTGAACAATGGCTTTTTGCCCCTCGCTAGTTTTTAAGAAATCTTCTCTATCCTTGTCCGTAAATAAATATTTCTTTTCTTTTCCCCATATTGCTTTATAAAGCGGAGGAAATGCGACATAAATGTTCTCATTTTCAATTAATTTGGTCATGTGCCTGTAAAAAAAGGTTAAATAAAGCGAGTTAATGTGCATTCCGTCGGTATCAGCATCTGCCATAATAATAACTTTTTTATATCTTAGTTTTGAAATATCGAACTGATCTCCTATACCGCAACCTAAAGCTACAATTATGTCCTTGAACTTGTCTGAATCAACAATTTTGTCCAGACGAGCTCTTTCAGTATTTAAAATTTTACCGAAAATAGGTAAAATAGCCTGTATTTCTCTGTTTCTTCCCTGCTTTGCTGTACCTCCTGCTGAATCTCCCTCCACCAAGAATATCTCGGCTTTTTCCGAATCCTTTTCCGAGCAGTCGGCGAGTTTCCCTGGCAATATACCACCGCCCTCAAGAGCTGTTTTTCTAATAACTGTATCTCTTGCGGCTTTTGCAGCCATTCTTGCTTTATAAGAAAGAATATTTTTACTAACTATCGAATTTGCATCCTTGGGATTTTCTGAAAGAAACTGCTCTAAACCTTCTTTTACAACGTATTCCACTGCTACTCTGGCCGAAGTATTACCAAGTTTTGCCTTGGTTTGACCTTCAAACTGTAAAGACCCTGAATCCAGAGATACTGAAATTATTGCTGTTAAGCCCTCTCTTAGGTCGTCTCCTGATAAATTATCGTCTTTATCTTTTAATAATCCTGTTTTTCTAGCGTAATCGTTTATACATCTTGTTAAAGAAGTTCTAAATCCCGTTAAATGAGTTCCTCCTTCAGTGTTTTTTAAGTGATTAGCAAAACAAATGACGCTCTCTCTGAAAGTATCGTTATATTGCATTGCTACTTCAACA
>JAKLGS010000055.1 GCA_022710505.1 Patescibacteria group bacterium | reverse complement strand
TTCTGGATGATAAGTGTATCCAAGTAAAGGGTAGGAGTGATCAAAGAACGAATTAATCTTATCAACTAGTTCATTTTCATTTTTATAATTCCACGGAGTATTTAAAAAGGAGTTAAACACTAAACCAGTTCTGGGAATTTCTGTTTTAAAAACTCCCATATTAGATATAGATGAAAATAGTATTGGGGGTTCTGCGTATATAGTTGCCAAGCTAAACACTTTGTTTATAGTAGAAGAGTTTAGCCCTGCGTTTTCCCATGAAAGACCTTCGTTTGTTGATACAAATACTGAATATTTTTGTACTTCCTCATCATATCTTCCGGCGTAGTATTTATTTTCAAATTTAATCATTTTATCTACGGAATAGTTGCCAAACCCAAGTACTTTTTCCCAAGTTACTCCGGTATCTCTGGAAATATAAAGACCCTTCGTTCCTGATGATCCTGCAAATATCGTATTTCCGTCTATTAAAAAGGAAGAAATTCCTAAGTTATATAAAGCAGATATTTCTTCCCACGTGTTCCCGTGGTCAGTTGTTTTGTAGACTTTAGATAGGGTTGCTGCCAAGGTAATATTTTCTGCACTTTGAATCTCATAAACTTTTAAGCTGGTACCGCTTCCTTCAAAAATTTTATTCCATGTTTGGCCTTCGTCCATAGAGGTATAGATTCCGTAATGCTCCGTTCCTAAATAAATGGTATTGCTATCCCTATCTATTTTTGTAGGACTTGGTGACAGCCATAAATTTTCCCAGGTCTCTCCCATATTGTCTGAATAAAAAATACCGTGAGTATTACTGACAGTGTAATAAGTTGTAGCGTATATGACCCCATTAAAAAACTTTAGATCGGTTACACCGCGGTCTTCTAGACCGATAAATTCCCAACTGTCACCGATATCTCTTGAAATAAAGATCCCGTTTAGCGGGGAAGATCCTCCTACCGTTCCTTGAAAAAACTCTCCTGCCAGAATTCCTTCTGGGGTAGTTTCCAACACTCTTATATATTTAGAATCTAATGTCTGAACTTTTTCCCATATTTCTGCTACAACCTGTTGGGTCGTTAGTTTTAACATCAATATAATTGTTGCTAATAAGAAAATAATTTTTACCGGAGAAATGTGTTTTTTTAAAATTTTTATCATTTAAATATCCTCATCTTATTTACAGTTTGTTTGAATCCGGTTCAACCAAGTAATGTCTATTAAAAATAGAAAATTGGGATAATTAAAATAAAATAGTAGAATAGCGGTTGATGAACAATCTTATAGATAAGATAAAAAAGAATAATCTCGACTTAGATGAATCCGAAATATATGGTCTTTTATGTATTTTAAAAAATAAATCAGGTCTTTCAAATAATGATTTAATAACTTATACCGGATTACCCAAGGAAACAGTAAAAAAATTTAAACAAAGTATATCTGAGATATTGTCCGATGTAGAAGGAGATAGTGTTGTTCTAAGCAAACAGGGTGCCCAATTGCTTAATGAACAAGACATAAAATGTCATATTTGGTCGCTTGCAGATAAATATATTTTTTCAGACGAAGATAAAAAATATATCGAACAAATAAAACTTTTAAAAAGTAAGTACAGTTCTAAACCTAAACGTGATTACGACCAATTTTTAGCAACTCCTGAATCTACTTTTATGAAATCAAAAGTGTTGATAGAGAAGGGTCTTGTAAAACAAAAATCAATCGCTTTTATCGGTGACGATGATTTAAATTCTGTTTCTTTGGCCGTTATTGATAAAAGTTACAAAAATATTGTGGTTTATGAAATAGACGATGAGATTATTAGTAATATTAAAAATGCCTGCGAAGATTTAAATATAAGTAATCTAACAGTAGAGAAGTATGACGCCAGAAAAAATATACCTAACAGATATTTTGGAAAGTTTGATACTGTAGTTTTTGACCCGCCTTATACCAAAAGTGGTGTTACATTGTTTTTGCAAAGAGCAACAGAACTTTTAGGAAATATCAGAGATTTTGATAGAAAATATGTAGTAATGTATTACGGAAACAGTTTTAAATCTCCTGAGAAAAATCTAAAAGTTCAGGAGGTTATAGGCAGATTTGGATTTTCTATTGAGGATAGAATAGAGAAGTTTGCACGATATTCGGGTGCTGAGTCCATTGGTAACGCCAGTTCTCTGTATGTTTTAAAAGCTAATAAATTTACACGGGGGCTGGGGGGTGTTCCTGAAAATATTTATACATATGAAAAAACACTAGATGAAAAATTTCCTTTCGTTGATCATGTAGTTATTAAAGTTTATGACGTTAAAAAGGAAATTACACTTTCGAAAAAAAGAATGTTAGATACAGTTGAGAATATTTGTAAGACACATCGATTAAAAGTAGTCGATAAAAAAACAACCGACTTCAGGGGAGGGGGAATGACAATAAGTTTCATTTTGGCAAGTTCAAACCTAACGGTACATACGTGGCCTGAATTAAATGCAGTACATATAGATTTAATTACTTGTTCTCCTATATTTAATAAAGATGTTTTATATACTACGATCTCAGAGCTTTTTGAGACAAAAAAAGTGGAGTGTTTTTATATAGAGTAGGGTGTATTTGACATTTGGATTGACTATTGCTATTTATTTAACACTGAAGTAAAATTCAACTCTTGAACTTTGAAAATTTTCCTTATGAGTTTTTAAAAGTCCATTTTTATAAATGGCAAGAGGTTTTTATAACCTCTGCGACACAAACCGGATTAAAAAAATGTGAGAATCTTTTACGAGATTTAAAAGGCGGAAAGAACGGATGCTGCTAAACGTCCACTAACGCATTTGTGGAAGTTTTCCAGCAGAAAGCTTTTATTAAGAATTTGATCCTGGTTCAGGGTGAATGCTAGCGGCGTGCTTAAGGTATGCAAGTCAAACCCGCGTAAGCGGGTGGCGAACGGCTGAGTAATACGTAGGAATCTACCTCTAAGTAAGGCATAACCCATCGAAAGATGGGATAATTCCTTATGTGATGGCAACATCAAAGATTTATCGCTTAGAGATGAGCCTGCGGCCTATCAGGTAGTTGGTTGGGTAAAGGCCTACCAAGCCTATGACGGGTAGCTGGTATAAGTGTATGACCAGCCAGAGGGGCACTGAGATACGGGCCTCACCCCTACGGGGGGCAGCAATCGGGAATTTTGCGCAATGGGCGAAAGCCTGACGCAGCGACGCCGCGTGAAGGATTAAGGCCTTCGGGTTGTAAACTTCGTTGTAAGCACCGGCTAACTACGTGCCAGCAGCAGCGGTCATACGTAGGGTGCAAGCATTACCCGGTCTTATTGGGCGTAAAGAGTTCTGTAGGCGGTTGAATAAGTTGGAAGTTAAATATCTCGGCTCAACCGAGACAAGGCTTTCAATACTATTTGACTTGGAGGTAACTAGGGGGTAGCGGAACGCATGGTGTAGCAGTGAAATGCGTTGATATCATGCGGAACACCAAGGGGGAAGCCAGCTATCTGGGGTTATCCTGACGCTGAGAGACGAAAGCGTGGGGAGCGAAACGGATTAGATACCCGTGTAGTCCACGCTGTAAACCATGCCTGCTAGATGCTCCGCTTTTGTGGGGTGTCGAAGCTAACGCGTTAAGCAGGCCGCCTGGGAAGTACGATCGCAAGATTAAAACTCAAAGGAATTGGCGGGGACCCGCACAAGCGGTGGAGCATGCTCTTTAATTGGCTGATAACCCAAGAACCTTACCAGGGCTTGACATGCATAAAGTAGTGAACCGAAAGGGGAACGACCGGTATCCAGTCCGGAATTTGCACAGGTGTTGCATGGCTGTCGTCAGTTCGTACCGTGAGGCGTACCCTTAAGTGGGTTAACGAACGCAACCCCTACTGTTAGTTGTATCACTCTAACGGAACTGCCTCGGCAACGAGGAGGAAGGTGGGGATGACGTCAAGTCAGTATTGCTCTTACGCTCTGGGCTAGAAGCATGCTACAATGGGGGCGACAACGCGACGCGAAGAGGCAACTCGGAGCAAATCGCTAAACGCTCTCTCAGTTCGGATTGGAGTCTGCAATTCGACTCCATGAAGTTGGAATCGCTAGTAATCGGCGGTCAGCTACACGCCGGTGAATA
The DNA here is from genome assembly GCA_022710505.1 of Patescibacteria group bacterium. Lineage (GTDB taxonomy): Bacteria > Patescibacteriota > WWE3 > UBA101185 > UBA10185 > JAAZNV01. Next base: position 724 of record JAKLGS010000055.1, on the reverse strand, counting down.
CGTTCTCGGGTCTTGCACACACTGCCCGTCACGTCAGCAAAGCTGGGGCCACCCGAAGTCTCATTATGTATGGGCTCACGGTGGAATCAGTGATGAGGATGAAGTCGAAACAAGGTAGCCGTAGGGGAATCTGCGGCTGGATCACCTCCTTTCTAAGGGAGAAAAAATTCGTTTTTTCTTTCCAATTTGGCTGAATTTCCAATACCCTTAAAAGTATTGGTATAGTCTAAAGGAGAAAAATAAGTGTTTATGATCTTTAATGTCTTGTCTCAAATTTACTTTGGGAAAGCTTATTGAAATATGAAACACTCTTACTAAGTAAATAACTCTATGATTAGTAAGTAACATAAACGCTGTTTCTCACAAACAGCTGAGTAGGTTAGAGAGTGAGCCTAAACTCTCAAACGAGGCTGCTGTTCTTTTCGCCTTGTAGATCTTGTAAAAATCAAGGAGCCCCTCCGCTTTAGCGGAGGGGCTCCTTGCGTATTCTTCAGTAATTCTTCACCTTTTATCTTTCTTGGAATTTTGTGATTTTCCCAACATTTTTTAAATCTAGTCATTATCAGCTTTATTTTTGATATTATTAACCCGTGAAAGAAGTAATTTTATTCGACGTCGATCGTACATTAATAGACACAACAAAGTTCAAAGAGAAAATTAAATTAAAAATTTCGCAGTTAGTGAATATTTCTTTGGAAGATTTTTTAAAAATAGAGCAAGGTTA
>JAKLGS010000054.1 GCA_022710505.1 Patescibacteria group bacterium | reverse complement strand
CCGCAGCTATAACAAGCGGTGACTATAACTTAAAAGTCGCGCTTGCCGGGTATGAATCAAATGAAACAAACATAAATATACAGAGAGGTTATACCTTAAACGTTTCGGTTAAACTTTTCCCCTTCCCTGTCGACCCAATAGTAGAAATGTTTAAAGACTCTCCAAATCTTTACAACATATCCTCTGATAATCCGGACATTACTTCTGATACCGTTTCGTGGGCAAAAGGGGTAGTTTACTGGAATACTACAAGGGGTGTAAACATAGACAATGTAGGAATTAATAAAGATAAGTTATTTGATTATTTTATTGATTATAAAGGCGGATTATTTGATGCAAACGGCAACCCGATTACAAAACAAGAGGATTTTGCAAAACTTAAGGATCTAAAAAGAGGTGCGTATTTAGGGTTAAAAAGCTCGGGCGGGGGAATTTCGCAAGAGGCGAAGAGCGCTTTGGAAAGTTTATCGTCAGTTGGAGTTGAAACTGTAAAAAAGGAAATTGCCAAGGTTAAACCTACCCCATTAGGTTGGTTAAGAGTAAGAGAAACACCGAGCCTCAACGGAGCTGAAATAACAAAGGTGAATACCGGAGAAAGTTATGATGTTCTGGATAAAGAAACAGGTTGGATTAAGATAAAAGTTTCCGAAACAGTTGAAGGTTGGGTCTCCGACGCTTATATCGAATTATCTGAATAGCTCGTTCCAATCCAATAAGTCTGGTCTAAGAAATTTTATTCTTTCTACACTATTTTGGTATGACTCCTCCAAACCTAGTTTTTTTTCATACTTTGCTACACCTAATATCACCCCCGCATCATTTGGATAGTTATTTTTTGTTTCATTATAAAACTCTTTAACATAACCTATATATCTTTCGTCGTAATTATTATTGCTGATAGCTTTATAAATATCTCCCACAGCCAGAAAATAATATATTGGAATGGAATTTCTAATGGTGACTAAATTATTTTTATTTAGTTCAAATGATTTTGTAAGATCTTCAAATATTTCCTGTTTTATTTTTTGTTTATCCTGTGATGAGACTAGTAAAACTGTATTCACTTTCGCTCTCCCACGATAATAATTTGGCTCAAGTGGGTTAGCTATCACTGCCTTGTCTGCAAAATATAAAGCTTTTTTCTCTTCACCTTTTTTAATATATTCCTGTCCTTTTTTATAATAAATATCGGCATTATAAAATTTGAAAATATAAAAATTTAAATATAAATAAACACCAACGATCAGTGTTATTAATAAAGTCTTATAAAGTAACCGTACTTTATTGAGTTTTAATTTGTTAGCTGTCTCAGTTTCAAAAGGTTTTAATTTAACATCATTAATTTCTAATCCGCTAAGAAATAACCAAAACAGTAAACTTGTAGGAACAACCGGCCACCCAAAAATATTTGTTACAGAAAAAACTACAATTGCCGAAGCCATGTGATTAGGTAATTTTTTAACATATGTGTAAATTAAGGCAATAAAAATTCCCAAGGTTAAAATTCCGGATTCAGACCAAATCTCTAAATAATAATTGTGGGGTTTATTAAAAACAAAATCCCATTCCGAAGAATAATTTAGTTTCCCGTTACGATAATTTTGAAATACATAAGGAAATGTTTCCGGTCCCGTACCAAATAGAAATGTCTTGGGTGAAGAAGTTATTAAATCGAATGTACTTTTCCATAACTCTAATCTAATAAACCCCGGGTCTGATAACCTATTAATATTTTCTGAAGCATAGGCCTTTTTTATTAAAACAAATTGCTTCTGAACATCTAAATAAAAATCATAAAATTTTTCTTTATATAACCCGATATTAAGCAACGCTATCAAGGCTGTTATCGAAATGAGAAAAATCAACTTCGTTTTATATACTTTATTTTCAAAAATTTTTCTAAAATATTTTACAATCAGATAGAATACACCAGCAAAGAAACCTAATAAACCTGAAACTGAAAAGGTTACCCATAAACAATAGAAGCCAAAAATATACACCAATCCCCACAATTTAAATCTTTCACCCTTTTCAGTAAAAAAATAGTAAGCAGTCATTGGGAGTAGCATTCCTAAATACTGCGATAACCAATTAGGTTGACCGAAGGTGGAGTAGACTCTGGTTACACCACTGATGCTTTGGGCAATTCCGTAGAGACTAACTGGAATTATTGATATCAAAACTAATTTTATTAACTTTTCGTAATCTTCTTTGGTAATTCTGTTTATACATATAAGATAAAGAAAAAAGTATATAAAATATGAAAATAAAGAATCGTTAAATCTTGAGTAATACCCAACCAAAGATGTGTATTTGTGAGTAGAAAAAAATGTTGAGATGGAAGTTAATAACAAAAATAAAACAACCAAAACACCGGGACTGATAATTTTTTTGGATTTTATTATTGTGTCTGTCGCAAAAAAGAGAATTATGAAAAGCCCTATAACAAAAACAAAGAACATTTTTGGAAACTCAAACAGCTCGTTGGTATTCTGACTAAAAACTAAGGGTGTAAAAAACAATAAAATTGAAAAAAGCAAAAAATATGGCTTTTTTAGAATATCCTCAATTGACTGTATTGTTCTCATAGTAGTAATATAATATCAGCCCTGATCAATGTTTGCTTGAAAAATCATGTTTAGGGTAAATTAAAATGACCCTGTCCAAAATACTAGCAAGATTAATAGATAAAGCCATAATTCCAGCAGTGTTGCTTATAGCATCCAGACTGATTTCAATAGTACTTGTGTCCAAATATTTAGGAGTAGCTTTTAAAATAACCGATCGCGGACTTATTGTCCAAAATTCCTATGATTACATAAAGGTAAACTCCTATTCGGTATTATTTATGACCACTATGTTGGTTATAGGATTATTTTATGTATTAATAAAATCATTGTTCTTCCACGATTCTCACATAAAACCAACCATAACAGCCAAGCTATTCTCAATTAAAGCGGAATCGTTAATTCAAAATTCATATGAAATATATACTCAGGGAGCGGTCTGGGTGTCCTACTCATATATGCTTCTTTTAGTTTCAGGGATAATGGCCATGTCCAATCTTATGTATAAATGGGTGTTCTACATAATTACTGGCGTTACTCTATTAACAACATTATTGTTTGTATTTGACGTAGAAGAGGAAATGAAGATAAAAAAGGATAAAGATGTTGAATATGATACAGATAAAAGTTTAATTGAATTACCGGGAGATCTTTAATGAGAACAGTATTTAAAATTGGTTTTAATACGGTTTTATTAGCAATGTTTTTAGGAATGCTTGTACTTCCAGCTGGGTTTATGGGATTAATGAGCTTTGAGGAAAATTCAAATGTTCTTTCCGCACAAGATTCAATTTATGAAGAATCCTCAATAAAATCAATTGATAACCCTGAAGTTCCTTTAGATGTTAAAGAAATGATATTAAAAATGGAAAGAGAATATTATCAAGAACAACAAGATAAATTTGTTGGGGATATTAATAGGACAGATGAAATTGAAAAATTAAATGAACAAACTACAGAGAATAAAGAAGAAACAGTAGAAGAAAATTCTAATGTATCAGAAAAAAACTAACCAAGAATCGGCAAGTAAAATACTATCACCGAAGCCACCAAACCCCAGATTAATACTGTAAGTAGTAGGGGCTTGTCCGATAATAAGACTCTCTCGGGAGACTCTCCCTCCTCTTTTTCATAAATTACATAAAGATACCTTGCAATTCCATAAATAACCAAAGGAATTGTAAGCATCATCAATTTCGGGCTCTTTAACACCGTGGGTAGAAAACTGGATATTTTACCTCCCACCTCACCGGGAGAAACCATAAAAGTAAAAAGTGAATATGTAAGTATAGTATATGATGCGGACATCGATATCATACTATCAAGTAAGGTGTCAGGATAACGTCTTAAAGTCTCTCTTGTTTTTATATCGTCATTTGCTACAGAATATTTTGCTAAAATGGTTTTCTCAGATCTCCTTTTTCCAAAGGCTAAAAGCATTGATATACCTATGGTTGTAAGTATTAACCAAGATGAAATTGAAGTTCTGGAAGCAAAACCTCCGGAAAAAACCCTAATTATGAACCCTGAAGCGACAATCAAGGAATCGAGGATAATTACGTTTCTAAGATAAAAAGAGTAAGCAAATTGCATAGCTATATAAATAAAAAGCATAGCCACAAAATAATCATCCAAGTAAATAATGGAGTATATAATTGAGAAAGAAATTAAAGCTAAAGAAATAATTATCGCCAATAAAGGAGATATTTCTCCTGAGGCTATAGCTCTGTTTTTCTTTACAGGGTGAAGTCTATCCCTTGGAGCATCAACTAAATCATTAAGAAAATATGCCCCGGAAGATATTGCACAAAAAGCCACAAAGGCTTTCAAAGACCATGAAAAAACCTCACCATCCAACAATGTTCCAGCGAAGAACGGAGCCGCGAAAACACTGGCATTCTTTAACCACTGCCTTGGTCTTGCTGTTCTTAGTATGTGGTAAATTTTTCTCATCATTATGTTGATAATAGGGGTTTTATAACTTTTTCTCAAGTCTCAATTTCATATCCGAAGCCTCTGTTAGTTCTAATAACTTTTTCACCTATCGTACCTTCAAAATTTTTCCTAAGACTTCTAATGTGTACCTCAACAGTATTACTCATAACATCCAATCCTTTCTCCCAAACATGTTCCAACAACTCTTCTTTTGAAACAGCTCTTCCTTTATTTATCATAAGATACTCCATAAGATCAAACTCCTTCCTTCTTAAATGAAGACACCTCCCATCTATATAAAAAATTCTATTTTTCATATCAAGTGAGATGTTCCTAATCTTTAACACATTCCTACCATTCTTGTGG
>JAKLGS010000053.1 GCA_022710505.1 Patescibacteria group bacterium | reverse complement strand
GATGTTAACAGATTCGGATTCTTTAACTTTGATAGAATGGCCAGAAATAATTGAAAATATATTGCCTAAAAATTCGGTAAAAATTTATTTTGAGTATATAGATGAAAATACAAGAAAAATCACAATTGAAAATTTACATTGATTCGTCTCAAAGATACATGAAAAAAGTTAGTCTTTTGGAGTGTGTTGGAGATACAGAAAAGAAGTTAGATTTAGTTGAAGGTAGTATAGATGTTGTTGGGGCAATAAGAGATTTGTTAAAAAGGAATAAGTTGGAATTAAAAGATATTTCGGAGTTTGAACCAATGCTGGGGCCCGGGTCTTTTACAGGTTTAAAGGTTGGAGTGACGGTTTCAAATATGTTCAATTGGTTGTTAGGTCGTAAAGATTTAAAAAATCTTGATCTTCCTGAATATGGTGGGGAACCTAATATCAGCGAACCAAAAAGAAAAGAACCCATCGGGCGTTAATGGGTTCTTTGTTTATTTACTGCTTTTTGAACAGAGTGTTTGAATTCTCATCTTCAAAAAAATCAATTCCAAAAGCGTTTCTCAGTGAATTTTTAATCCCCTTCCTGATTTTCCATGGTAATGCGTAGAAATTGTTAGCCTCAATTTCCCCTTCGTTATAAAGAAGCTCGATGATTTCTTCAACTAACAATTTGATGCTTTCTTCAAGATTTATCTTTTGAAGAGTTTCATTCTCTTCAATCCCATCAACTCGAGTTTTTATCTCACCAAGAAATTTTTTAATATCCTCAAAGCTTCTCTGATTAGAATAACGTTCTGTCATTTTTACCTCTTTTCTTTGGTGTTATTTTCTTCGTCAGCTTCTAAAAAACTCAGTATGAGTTTCATAAAAATATTAACCCGATATTTTGATTTCCAAGACAATGTGGGATATGTATAATCTTTAATTAACCCTAGGCTCCAGAGTAATAACAGCACCTCTGTTAGAGATCTCATTTGTTCATTATAAAGATTATAGTAACCTAATTTGCCCTCCCTCTGTTTAGTTCTTTCAATTATCGAAGATACTTCTTGCTCTAGTTTTTTAGCTCGTCTAACTTCTGCAGTACTCGCTGAGTTATTTTCGCGTGCCATCATTTTTCTCTTCCTTTCTCTAGTTTTTTAAGATTCTATCACCAAGTTAAATAAAAAGCCAAGAGATGTATAATATATAAATATGAAAATTCTTGTCACCGGTGCTGCCGGATTTATAGGTTCCCATCTCTCTGAAAGGTTAGTTGATTTAGGACACGAAGTTGTCGGAATTGATAATTTTAATCCCTACTATTCCGTGGAACTTAAAAGACTTAACGCTTCAGATCTTGAAAAAAAGGGTGTGAAAATTCATGAATTTGATATTTCAGAAGATGTGATAGACCCAATCTTTGATGGTGTAGAAGCAGTTTTTCATTTTGCCGCCCAGCCTGGTATTTCAGCTTCAACGCCTTTTTCAACATTTATGAAAAACAACCTTGTAGCTACTGAAAATATGTATCAAGCTACAAAAGATCTTCCGAATTTTAAAATATTTGTAAACATATCAACCTCTTCTGTTTACGGCAAAAATGCCACTGATGATGAAAACACACCCCCCAAGCCGACTTCTCATTACGGGGTTACAAAACTTGCTGCAGAGCAACTTTTATTGGCATACCAAAGAGATGTTGGATTTCCAGCTTGTTCAACAAGGCTTTTTTCAATTTACGGCGAAAGAGAAAGACCTGATAAGTTGTATCCCAAGGTTATTGACTCAATTCTTAATGATAGACCTTTTCCGTTTTATGAAGGTAGCGAGAAGCATCTAAGAAGTTTCACTTACGTTGGTGACATTGTTGATGGTTTTGTAGCAATTTTAAATAATTATGAAAAATGTTTGGGTGAGATTTTTAATTTAGGTTTTGACGGTGCCATTACAGTTGGGGAGGGTTTGAAAATTGTTGAAGATTATCTTGGGAAAAAGGCTATATATGATATAAGACCACCCAGGCTTGGGGATCAGCTTGAGACTAGGGCAACAATTAAAAAAGCGAGGGAAGTTTTAGGGTATAATCCGACTACCACACCCGAAGAGGGGTTAAAAAAAGAAGTAGATTGGTTTAAAGATAAAATATGGAAAAAAATAAATCTTTATTAGTAAATATAGATTCGAACTCGCAGTCAGGAGGTAATAAAAGGATTTCTATAGTGATTCCTTGTTATAACGAAGAAGGAAATATAGGGAAAACCTTAGATGGTCTTATTGATTTAGCCAAAAATCATAAATACGATTTTGAATTCATTGCTGTAAACGATGGGAGTAAAGACGGGACTTGGGAAGTTATCAAAAAATATGCCGGAGAGCACGATAAAGTTAAAGGAATTAATCTAATGGGAAATTTTGGGCAAAGTGCCGCCTACATGGCTGGTTTCGATATGGCTAATGGAGATTATGTTATTACAGTTTCTGCTGACCTTGAAACTCCGTTGGAAACTGTTAACAAGGTAATTGATTATCTAGATGAAGGTTATGATTTTGTTAATACAAATAGGGCACAGAGATGGGGTGCTGGTAAAAGCGGTAGAGCAAAACAAAGCGGATTAGCAAATATGATTATTGGAAAGATATCGAAAGTTGATATGAAAGATAGAGGCTCAGGGATGAAGGGTTTTAGAAAAGACATTGCTAAAAATTTAAAGCTATATGGTGAAATGCATCGTTTTATACCTGACTATGTGAGTATCTATGCCCCAAGAATGATAGAATTTGATGTTGATTTTAAAGACAGAGTGTATGGGGAATCCTATTATAAAGGCCACAAAAGAACATTAAAAGTAATACTGGATTTGTTAACTCTCTATTTCATGCTTTATTTTGCCAGAAAGCCATTTAAGGCTATGCCCGGGAGACTCTTTGGTTTTACAGGTTTAATACTTTCAGGTATTGGTGGTGTTTTTGCTTTTTATTTGTTTATCTTAAAAATATTAGGTCAAAGTATTGGTAACAGACCGTTACTAACACTTTCCGTGTTGTTGATAATAGTTGGAATACAGTCAGTCATGTTTGGAATGCTTGGCGAGCTGATGATGAGAACATACTTTGAATCCTCTGACAAAAAGACCTATATGATAAGGGAAACTATTGATTGATGGTGTTGATTTAGATACCTTATTAAGGTAGTATTTCCTCTATAAATTTTAAAAGGAGCAATTATGGAAAACAAGAAATTTAGTCCTACACAGATAATAATATTTTTAGGTTTAGTCGGTTTAGGTTTTTATATAGGTTTTTCCGGTATAGGTAGAGATACTAATAAAAAAGAGGATAGTAAAAATACTCAGGAAACTAAAGAGGCTGTGAAAGCACCTGTAGTAGATATTGAGTTAGTTAAAAAGTCATTTTCAGACGCTATGATTAAGTTTGGAGATACTTCCAAGAAAGTAATATTTTTAGAAATTTCCGATCCTAGCTGTCCTTATTGCCAAATTGCTGGTGGTTACAACAACGAGTTGAATAGTAGTGCGGGGGACAGGTTTAAAATGGTTGAAGACGGAGGCAATTATCTTGCTCCAGGAAAAGAGATGAAAAAATTGGTAGAAAGCGGTGATGCAGCCTTTGCTATGATTTACAGAAACGGTCATGGAAACGGTGAGGTAGCTATGAAAGCTTTATACTGTGCTTTTAAGGAAGGAAAATTTTGGGAAGCTAAGGCACTTTTATTTAGTAGCAAAGGATACTCTCTGATAAATGATACAGTTAAAAACGATATGACAAAAACAGGTTTAATGGCAGACTTCTTAGCTTCAGCGGTTAACTCTAAAACAATGAAATCTTGTCTTGATGGAAACGAATTCAAGGATCAACTTACAAAAGATACCGATATTTCTACAACTTTAGGTGTTAGTGGTACTCCTGGATTTTTTGTTAACGATAAAATGTATAGTGGTGCTTACAGCTTTGCGGATATGAAGCCGGTGGTTGATTCTGCTCTGCAGAATTAATTAAGATTTTTGGTTGGGATTGATAATGCTTAAAATCTAAATTTCTAGCGGGATTTAGATTATAGAAAATAAATTTAACAGGGAGGGGCGCCGCTTACGCGGCGCCCCTCCCTTCTTATCAACCCCACTTATTAAATACTATTGAAAAGATATTTAAAGGTCTCAAACAATTTAAATAGATTTCAAACTCCCAGCTATTCTAGCTGTATAATATTTTTATGAGTAACCTAAAAAAATTCACTATACTACATTCCAATGATATGCATGGAGATTTCTTTACAGATGATCAAAAAGAACGCGGTAAGATGATTGGTGGTTTATCTTTACTTTCAGGTTATATAAATAAAGTAAGAAAAGAAGAGAAGAATGTTCTGTACGTTATTTCAGGAGATATGGTTCAAGGTTCAATTATTGATAGTGAGTACAAGGGTTGTTCTACTATCGAAATAATGAATTATCTCGCTCCCGATGTTGTTGCCCTAGGAAATCATGAGTTTGATTACGGACTTCCTCATCTTTTATTTTTAGAAAAAGTGGCAAATTTCCCGATAGTTAACGCAAATCTTTACGTTAAAAAATACAACAAACGCTTGATGAACCCTTATAAAATAATAAATAAAGATGGTTTTGATATTCTCTTTACGGGAATTTTAACTGAAAAGGTCATTGATTCTTTGAAAATGGATAAATTGGTTGGTAGTTTTGTGACTTTGGAAGAAGCAAGCAACGAAGTTGGAAAGATTTGTAATGCATATAAAAACGACGATATTGATTTAACCATTCTACTTACTCATATTGGTTTTGAGTCGGATAAAGAGTTGGCTGCAATGTTAAAACCTGAATGGGGAGTTGATATGATAATCGGAGGTCATTCCCACACGTTTTTAGAAAAACCTGAAGTAGTGAATAACATTTTAATTTCTCAAGCCGGGGTGGGCTCTGATCAAATTGGTCGTTACGATATTACTGTTGATGATGAAACAAATAGCATTGTGGATTATAAATGGCAGCTAATTCCTATAAACGATA
>JAKLGS010000052.1 GCA_022710505.1 Patescibacteria group bacterium | reverse complement strand
GGCTTTTGTCAGCTTATCGAATCTTGTTTGTAAAACATAATTAAGTTTCATTATTTTATAACTAAATTTTAATACTCCGCAGGCGGAGTTAGTGGACTCTTATTTCGTCCACAATTACTTTAGGTTGTTCTTTTTCCTCAACCTTAGGTTCTATTTTTTGTTTCATAAAACTTTATTCATGTTATTGAAATAACCTGAAGTCCAATTATTGGCCTCAACAGTTTGTGACTTTTTAGCAAAAATTTCTTTTACCTTATTGACCACATCTTGTTGTTTAGCTTGTTCTTCACGCCATTTTTTTTCAACAGCATTTTTTTCATTTTCAAGTTCAAACATAGCTGCTTTTTTTAGAGTGCTAATGACATCATCTATATGTTTTACTGGCATTTTATATTCTTGCAGTGATTGTTTTAGATAGGTCATTTGGGTGCACATGGCAATTAATTGGTCAGCTACACGAATTCCAGAATAAATTGGTGCTTCTTCCATATCTGTTGGTGCTTCTGGTGACATATCTTTTTTAACATCCACAATTTCATCAGCCTTCTTATAACCTGCGGCTTGGGCAACAGCTGAATCAGGACTGATTTCAATTCCCAGTTTTTTAGCAGCAGCGATTATTTTTTTAGCTGCGGAAACTTTCTTTTCCTCGCTTTCAAAATCAGTTTGGTCAAATCTTGCCATAGCATTTTTGACATGAGCTTCATCATTAATAGGAAGTTTTCTTTTTCCTTCTGAATCTATATAAGCGAAATCTGAATCAGGTAACGCATTTTTTTGTTTTGCTTTCATTTTCTTTTTTTTGATACCGTCACTAATTTTAACCATGCTAAAGACGGCTTCTGGGCATGCTGGTCTATCGACCAGAGATATTTCATTTAAGATTAATTCTTGAATTTCATTTCCCATTCTTTTGAGAACTTTTCCACCGATTGAGAATCCGTTATAGACTCCATCTTTACATTTTTGCCAAGCGACTGGGTCAACTACCTTAGCGACTAAATATAAACCTTTCTTTCCATCTTTACCAATTTGAGCATCTACTGCTTTACCAACAGCAGACCATTGGTGCATTTCGCGGATATTAGCGAATTTCATATAATCAGGAAGAGCTTTTTCTAGGGCAGATGATTTTACAATTTCGCCTTGAGAATCGACTGCTTCTGTAGAAGCAAAACCTTCAACTGTTTGTTCATCTGAATTTACTTTTGCAAATGGTGCAAAAAAATTAATGTGTTTCATACCTTATTTAAACTATTAAAAAAACCGAGGAATACCCTCGGCTCCCTACTCAAGACATATTTTGATAATAGTTGAGTCCTTTAGTTAAATTAACATTGACTAAAAGGCAGTGTCAACAATCAAGTTTCGGTAATAATTTTAGAACCATCTTCTGTTAAGATGAAATCCTCATCTTCGGTTTGAATAAAACTCATATATTGTAGGTAATAAATAAAGTAAATCCTCGGTTGTGTCCAAGAGTAAACCTGCTATTATTAAATTTATATATTTTGGCGGTATTAGTAGCATCAAGTTCACATCTCCCAGATGTGCTGACAACATCAGCCACACTACAGGCATAGTTATTTGATTCGCTAGCTGTAAAAGGCAAAAGTGATGTGAGGTACTCATTTTCTTCATATCCACAGAATCCTCTCACCGAAACACTCAACTCACAGGTAGAATTAACTATTTTGTATTTGGACGTATCTGTTGTAAATCTCTCAAATGTCATTTGGTCTTCTGTTCCGTAAGTATTGGTGTATTCTAATTGTCTAGATTCAAAAATCGGTTTATTAATAATAATAGAAGTGGCGGGAATGGACCATTCATAGCCAGACGAGAAAGTAGCATTGAATCTTCCTATGTTTATATATCCATCAGTTGAGGTAGCATTTGTTATAGTTGAAATGGCACAATATTTTTCATTAGTATTAGTAGTCGAGAAATCACCGTACTTAATGGCCCAAGGAATTACTGCGACACCAATCACTACTCCATCTGTTGAGTTATATCCTAAATAAGTAAAATAATCCCTTTCCTTGGCTGCAAATTTACCCCCACCAGAGCCAAAACAATTAGTTCCACCAGATAAAGTTACGGATAAAGCTGCGGTAATTGTTCTCACTGTGTCAGATATCCTCACTTTAACAGGATTGGTCGCAGAAGGGTCGTTGCCGTCTGTTCCTTTAATTGAAACGGTTAAGTCCCCCGATGATTCTGTAGTAACAATTTTTCCATTTTGAATATGTCCTTCAGGAAATTTATAAAGAATAGAGTCTTCAATTGATTTTGGGGGTGACAGTATTTGTTTCAGAGCTTCCAGTATTGAGAACACCGCCACTAGCTTTTGATTGAGTAACGACGGCAGTCGCAGTATTGGCTACAGTTATTTTTCGATTAGCAGCGGGCCCACTTGGATTGATTACAACAGCGAATACATCGTTAGCAGCAGGAGATGTCTCCTCTGTCATATTGGAAATCTTAATATCGGGCAAATTGACCTCCTTTTATTAACATACTTTAATATAACTCAATTAAAGGCTATTTGTCCATCAGGGTAAACATAGCAAACTTTTTGATATGTTTTTCCGTTATGTTTTACTTTCCAACCACAGAAGTACAGAACTAGATTATTAGAGGCGGTAGAACAAACATAAGTCCGTTTTCCGACAATTGGAAAATAGTACATCTGCCCATTTAGATTTTCCCAATCTCCATTAGTAATTACGTGTTGGAATTCTTTTTTCCCAGTAAGAATATCTCCATCTTTGGTGGTAGGATAAATCGGAACTCCATTAAAATAAAATATCCCTGAAGAGAAATCAACTCTTGCAATTTCGCCTTTAGTATCGTGAACTAGACTGTATGTTAGCCAAGGTTTTTTTTCTTGTAGAGCGTGGCAGTGGCTTTTCACTTCATTCCAATTTTCATCATGACTTTCCATGATAGCCCCATCTTGAAACATTATTTTGAACTTAATCATTTACCAATTACCTCCATGGCTTTTTCTTGGTCTTTAATCGGGATACAGATTGAAACTGGGACTTTATGTTTATTTTTCTTAGCAACAGCAATTATGTTATATCCAAAATCATCGGTATGTAATTTGTCAGGGTCACTCCAGTCGCCAAATGTTCCATCAGTAGTTTCAACATTAATTTCCGAGAATATATCTAAACTTTTAAGGAGTCCAAATAAACTTTCTTTTGTAAAGGCACATTTTTTGACATCTTTATAGGCAGTCTTGACATCCCCTTCTTGAGCCGAATACATAAAATACATCACTGTATCAGCTTCTTGTTCGTTAGTAGTTCCGTTCAATAATCTACTAGCTGCCCACTTCATATTAGGAACAATGATTTTTAGAGTGCCTTCATTCTTTAAGATACGAGTCCATTCTTTCAAGACAGATTTCACTTCTTTATGGGAAAAATATTCGAGAGTATGCGAAGAGACGACGACATCAGCGAAACACTCCGCAAGCGGAATAGTACGTGCATCACAAATTATATCTGGCTTACAAGTTTCGTCTATATCAATTCGAATTGGGTCGCCTTCTGGTATCCAATAGTTTCCTTTACCAGCGCCAATATCAACAACTATTTTTTTATCTTTTTCCATTTTCTTTGAATACCTAGGACAATTTTGGGGAGCATCTTGAGGTATTGCCCAAATTCTGCCTGTTTTTTTGTCCTGATGAAGACATTGGATACTTGTGTCAAACCATAAATCATATCCATATTCTTTGGCTTTTTTGAAAAAATAAATATCTTCAGTTGTCCCAGCGTCAGCCTTCTTGTTCATCAAATATTTGCCGTCTAATTGCCCCTCCAGTAAACGTTTTTGCTCATCACCTATCTCACCTAATCTTTTTTCAATTTTCTTCACAGCACCCTTCTCCGCATTTTTTCCTTTAAGCATTTCTTCTCCTAAGGCCTTAATTAAGTCGTTCTTTTCTAAATCTAATTTTCCTCTTGGGTCATCGAAATAGTATTCCGTAGAAAACCAAGGTTTGGGAATTTTTCTAAAAATTTCAGTATCTATAAAAAGGCAACCTGCTCCACCCGAATCACACTTGACTATATCTCCGACTTTCCAGTCCCAAAAACTTCCTTTTAAGTTATCCCTAAACATTAGTGGAAACGAAGGGTCGGATTTAGACCAATAAACTCCACTAATTATTTTCTTATCAGGGTCGTTCTTCCACAACGTAATCATTTTCATGAGGGCATCTGAAGGAGGTATAGTATCGTCATCGATAAAGATGATAAATTCGCAGTTATTTTTGAGAGCTTCATCTACTAATTGTTCCTTGGCAATATCAACCCGTTTATTTCTTACTTCTAAACGAATATTGGTTACAGCTAGTCCGCCTCCGAGTGAACCCATAGCATTGGCCCAATCATGAGTAACGCATGAAATTTGACCGTTTCCTTTATCCAAAATTGGCACTGCTATTGCACCAAAATAAGACCTAAAAGTTCCATTCATCGACATTTTTATTTATTAATTTTTAATCTTACTTAGTATAGCATATATTAAATATTGCCTATTCTATGGGATTAATTCTCATCAAATACAAAATAGGTACTCAATACACTGGTGTTGCCCGCTGGCGCATTTGTGTTGGTAGTTAGTTGAACTCTTAGATAGGATGGACTGTAACCACTTCCAGTTGCCAATGTGAGAGAACCTAGACTAATAGCCGAAGCACTTGAAGAAGATGTTGGGACAGCCACATTTGATGCTCCACCGTTAGCGATTGCGGTTGATGAACTGGTTGATTGAGTATATGCACTCGCATTAGTTCCTACTAATCCATAAGTAGTAGAGGTCCAAGTTGTGCCTTGATAGAAACGAATGTTACTATATGTGCTTGTAGCCGAGGTAGAAAAATAAGCTCTTAAATGAACAGCATAAGAATTTTGTCCAGCTGGGACGTTACTTCCCGCCGCATTATAACCTGTTGTTCCTGCGGTGGTTGATTGTTTCAAATACCAAAGAGAACCTGTTGCGCCTAATAAAGTTGCGGAACCTGCGCCTGT
>JAKLGS010000051.1 GCA_022710505.1 Patescibacteria group bacterium | reverse complement strand
GAACCAGCTCCCTCGGATGTTATAGCTGTTGCAGATTACTCACAAAGGTTTTATCCGGTTGCCACAGAGTCTTCTGTTGTTGACGGAAAGGTTTACGCTGTTCCAGCTCATTATGATGGTTTAGTTTTGGTTTACAATAAAGATCATTTTGACGAAATAGACCAGGTTTCTCCACCTACTGCTTGGGAAGAATTTAGGAGAGTAGCCTTAGCTTTAACCGTTAGGACAGACAAGGAGGGTCTCGTTAGGGCAGGAGCTGCAATAGGAGCAGCAAATAATATTGATTTCTTTTCGGATATTGTGGGATTAATGTTTGCACAGGCAGGTGTTTCGGTTCCTTCGGGTGTAGATAGCAGAGCGGCTCAAGACGCGTTATCATTTTACACATTGTTCTTAAAATCAGACGGTGTTTGGAGCGAGTCTTTTCCGGAAGCATCTAAAGCTTTCTCTGCCGGTAAAGTATCTATGATATTTGTTCCTACTTGGAACCTTTTAGATATTGTTAGAGCAAATCCCGGGATGAACATCGGAGTTGCTCCAGTTCCTCAAGCAATTGCTGAAAAACCTGTTTCATGGGGAAGTTTTTGGATGTATGCTGTTCCAAAATCCAGCTCTAATTCAAAAGCTGCGTGGAAATTTATTAACTTTGTTTCTCAAGATGACCAGCAGTTGGCTTTATTTAATGAGGCTTCTAAATACAGACCTTACGGAGCTCCTTTCTCATCGGTAAATTTGTCGTCTCAAGCAGGTCAGAGTGCTTCTTCGCAATATATAAAACCGGTTTTAAATACAGCACCTTTTGCAAAAAGTAATATTTTTGCAGGAAGATCAGGTAACAATACTGAAGTAGAAGCTTTAAAAACAGCAGTAAACGCAGTTTTATCCGGCGAGGTTACCTCAGAACAAGCTTTAAAAACTTGTAAAGAAACAATTACAGGTACACAGCAGTAAATATTAAATTATTGAACCTATGTTTTTTGCTGGTATATTTCCATTGTGTTAATTTTTGGTATAGAAACATCTTGTGATGAAACAGCTGCTGCTATCGTTGAGGATGGCGTAAATGAAATTTGCAGTGTAGTTTCATCTTCAAAAGAATTTCATGAAAAAACGGGCGGAATTGTACCCGAAGTAGCAGCGAGAAAGCAGGTAGAATCAATCGTTCCCGTAATATCGGAGTGTTTTGAAAAATATAAAGAGATAAAAGGATACGAGAGTATAGAGCATTGTTATACGGATATTGATGCTGTGGCAGTAACCATTGGTCCGGGACTTTTAGCGTCATTGGTAGTTGGTGTAGAGGCTGCCAAATCATTGGCGTTGTTTTTGAATAAACCATTAATCCCTGTGAATCACTTAATTGGACATCTCTACGGGAATTATTTAGTAGAGGAAGGGGTTACAAAAAATATTGCATTTCCTGCAGTTGCGTTGCTTGTGAGCGGAGGTCATACGGAATTAATTCTTATAAAAAATCACGGGGATTTTGAATATATCGGAGGTACGTTGGATGATGCTGTAGGGGAAGCTTACGATAAGGTTGCCAGACTTTTAGGTTTGTCACAGTACTTGGGAGGCGCCCTTCTATCTAAGAAGGCTCAAGAATGCAAGGTAAATAAAATAAAAGGAAAATTACCAAGACCTATGATTGATCAGGATAATTTTGATTTTTCATTTTCAGGTTTAAAAACTGCTACCCGAAGATTAATCGAAAATGAAAAAATCCCTACCGAAGTTATTGCTAGGGAGTTTGAAGATGCTGTTGTAGAAGTTTTGACTAAAAAAACTCTAAATGCGGTTAAAAAATTTAGTGTGAAGTCACTGCTGATGGGGGGCGGGGTGTCCGCTAACCTACATTTACGAGAAACATTGGGAAGGGAGTGTGAGAAGGTTAACGTGAAGTTCTACGCCCCGCCCCTTCGACTTTGTACCGACAATGCTGTGTACATTGCCAGCGCAGCGTACTTTATGTACGCAAACGAGCAATATGATTTTGAAAAAATAAAGTTTGAAGATATTCAACCAAACCCATCATTGGGAATTATTGATTGAAGTTTAGTTTGTACCAGGATCTATTTTAGAAGATAAAGAAGTTCCTCAGGAGATACGTCTTTAGTATTTTGTTCAGCTCTTTTTTTTAGCTCAACTCTGTTTTCTGTTTTTTGTGAGATTACCGCTCTGTATGGTATCCCTAGAAGATCACAATCGGCAAATTTTTGTCCTGCGGTAACTTCTTTTCTGTCATCGTATAAAACCTCTATTCCCATAGAGATTATTTTTTCATAAAGTTTTTCTGCTTTTTCTTTTACTTTTTCATCTTCCAAATTGAGACCTATAAGCATTACTTTGTAAGGAGCAATGTTTTCAGGCCAGATAATTCCCTTATCGTCATGTTTTAGTTCTACTATTGTTGCCATCACCCTTCCCATACCAATTCCATAGCTTCCCATTATCACAGGCTTTTTTTTGCCTTCTTCGTCTGTGTAATATAAACCTAAAGCATCTGAATATTTAGTTCCCAAAGGAAAAATATTTCCTACTTCAATTGCTTTTACTTCTTCCAAATCGTTTTTATTAATATCTAACATTTTTAAAACTTCGTCATTAAAAACCTCTTTATTAACGGCAATTTTTTTCTTTTTGTCTAAGTAAATAGTATCTTCACCAGTCTTACAGACAGTTTGAAACTCGTGGCTGAATTTGCTGAAACTTCCACCACTGGCAAAAGTAACATAAGTATCATCTCCGATCCCCAGTCTCTTCCAGATTTTTATGTAAGCTTGCTTTGCTCTTTCGTAATATTTTTCGTGGTCTTCTTTTGTTTTATCAAAAGAATAAAGGTCTTTCATTAAAAACTCACGAGCTCTTAATAGCCCCCCTTTTGACCTCACTTCATTTCTAAATTTTGTTTGAAATTGGAAGGCATATAAAGGCAAGTCTTTATACGAGTTTATTTGTTGAATCATTAAGTTAGTTAATGGTTCCTCGTGTGTAATAGCTAAACATGTCTCAGTATTATTTTTAAATTTTGTTTTAAACCAAATATCAACAACATCATCGTCGTACCTCCCTGATTTCTTCCAAACTTCCGGATTTTGAAGAGCTGTTAACGACATTTCCTGCCCATCAATAGCTATCATTTCTTCCCTAACTATTTGTATTATTTTATTTAAAACCCTTAAGCCTAAAGGTAGGTATGTATAGACACCGGCTATTTCTTTATGAACAAACCCACCTCTAAGTAAGAGTTGGGCGCTGACGCTTTCTTCATCTTTAGGGGCATCTTTTTTTGTCTTTCCTATAATTTTTGAATATCTCATATGTATTGATTTTATCACATTAAAATGCTCACTTTTCTGTTGATATTGCGGATTTTTTATAACCATCCACAGAAGATATTATCAAGCTAAAAAATATATCTCTTAGATTTGGATTTTTAAAAATGTCATCAAGTCCATCAGCAACTAAATAAGCTTCAAACTCTTTCTGCTCAATTGGCATACCAGGTTCGTTTTTATACTGTAACGCGTGTACTAATTCATGTTCCAGCGACTTTACATTAGGGACATCGTTCGGATTAAAGTCTTTTTTAACGTGTATTTTATAGTCGGTATCGTCTCCAAAGCAGGCATTAGCCCCTTCCGGTAGGTGGTGTTTTTGGACGAATTTCTCGAAATCACTTACTACACCAATTTCTTTTTCTCCAGCCAAGAGAAGTAGCTTCTCGTGATATTCTTCTAGTGTTTCTTTCCCGTCCAAGACAGGCTGCCTGTCAGGCATGCCATACTTAACCCTTAATTCCGAGCGTTTTTCAGATAGAAATGTTGGTAATTGTTCTTGAGTCAAATTTTCCGGAATGAATGTTCTTATAAATTTTTCATACTCATTTAATGAATTTTCGTTTATTCCTCCTATGGCTTTGATACTTTCTGACATATTTATATTCTATAATAATAACCACACGGTGTTAATTAAATGAACGTTGTTCTATCTTTATATTTCTGATAACATCGACCTGTTCTTATGGAAAAGAAATACGACCATAAAATTCAAGAACCGAACATTCAGCAAAAATGGGAAGATTCTGGTGTATTTAAAGGTAAGATAGAGTCTGAAAAAAAGCCTTTCACAATTGTTCTTCCCCCACCCAATGCAAATGGTAAATTACATACAGGTCATGTTTTAATGCTGGCAATTGAAGATATTTTAATTCGTTGGAAAAAGATGTCAGGTTGCTCTACTCTGTGGCTTCCGGGCACTGACCACGCGGGTTTTGAAACCCAAGTAGTTTTTGAAAAATCTTTAAAAGAAAAAGGAAAATCGAGATTTGATTTTGATAGGGACTCTTTGTACAGAGAAATATGGAAATTTGTTGAGGAGAACAAAGGCGTCATTGAAAATCAAATGAAAAGAATGGGTCCGGGGTTGGATTGGTCTCGTTATACTTACACTCTTGATGAAAGTGTTGTAAAAACTGTAAATTCAACTTTTCAAAAAATGTTATCCGAAGGTTTAATTTATAGAGACAACTATATTGTGAATTTTTGTCCAAAATGCGGAACTACTTTTGCGGATCTTGAAATTAAACATAAAGATAAGGTAAGTAGTTTGTATTACATAAAATATGGACCATTGGTGGTTGCTACTACAAGGCCCGAGACTAAGTTTGGGGATGTGGCTTTAGCTGTAAATCCTGATGATGAAAGATATCAGCAATATATTGGAAAAGAAATTGAATACGAAGATCCGTTGGGTAAATTTTCAATTCCTGTTATTGGCGATAAGTATGTTGATATGACTTTTGGTACCGGTGTTTTAAAAATTACCCCAGCGCATGATAAAAATGACTATGAAATTGGTTTAAAGCACGGGCTTCCTGTAGTTAGTGTAATAGGTTTTGACGGAAAGATGTCTGAAAATACCGGTAAGTATGCTGGAATGGATGTTTCTGTGGCGCGTGAGGAAGTTGTAAAAGATCTTCAGGAAATGGGCATGCTTGAAAAAATTGATACGAATTATGCAAATTCTGTAACAGTTTGCTACAAAGGAGGTCATGAGATAGAACCCACAGTACTTCCTAATTGGTTTATTAAGGTTGAATCTTTAAAAAAGCCAGCACTGGATGCGGTTTTGAACGGTGATGTAAAGATTTACCCTAAGTGGCGTCAAATTACTTATACAAAGTGGATGGAAGAAATGCGAGATTGGCCTATATCAAGGCAAATTGTTTGGGGGATTAGAATTCCTATTTGGTATGATGTCGACGAAAACCCCAACCTCCAAGTTACGTTTATTGCTCGGGGCGGGGAAAGAATCTCAGGGCGTGTAGAGGATTTGTTGAAAGATTACTCGTTTGCT
>JAKLGS010000050.1 GCA_022710505.1 Patescibacteria group bacterium | reverse complement strand
AAAGAAATCGAACTTCTTCATAAATACATTCTTGGTTAAGATTTATTCACTGGTCGGGGTAGGCGGACTCGAACCGCCGGCCTCACGGTCCCAAACCGCGCACTCTAGCCAACTGAGCTATACCCCGGAGAAAGTAATTCTACAACAATTAATCTAAATTTTCTCTTCGTAAATTTTAAAAATTAAATCAGGAAGGATCGTGTCAAAGGGTTTTGACTCATATACCCATCTTTTATTGTGAATTATATCTATTACATGAACCTTAATGGTATAAGAACACATCGTATTGATATCACAAATCCCCACAGTGTTATCTCTTTTATCTATATTTCTTGAAAATTCAGAGATTACGAAAACATCATTATCTAAAAAGTAAGCTCTGTCAAAATAACAATTACTCTTCGTTGAACAATCTAAGATTCTTGCATCAAGAATTTTATCCTCCTTTAATCCGTATAACCTGACCTCGTTAGCCATTAATTTTCCTCTCGGGACATTTCTATAATCAATAAATACTCTCTCATTTGGATTAAAAATTACCTTATTTAACCCTTTATTCTCCTCAATTGTTTTCTCATATAACTCCATTTGTTTCGGATCATCCGATGAATAAACAGTCATCCACGTAGTGTTATATATCTCATTTTCTTCTTTTAATTTAAATTCATCTGCCTCTATTTCAAAATCGTTGTTTTTAATATTTGTAATCCACCTTTGAAAAAGCCTATCTTCCTCCACTTTTGTTGGGAGTTTTGATCTATCAATTGAAGCTTGTTGTTTGATATTCAAGAAAACACCTCCCACGACCGATAAAAGTATGATGGCTGCAAGTATTTTATCTATGTTTCGTTTCATAAAGTTATTTTACCTCAAATGGCCAAAAATAATTAATATTGTAATATAATACCTTCATGAGCAGGATATTTTCATTTCTTAAAAAACACATCTCACTGCACGAGATTATTTTTATCCTTCTGTTGGTTCTATTCTTACCTCTCATCAGCAAAGTCAACTTTATGCAAAATGACGATTGGAACCGTACGACAAGTATTGTAAGATTTTTATCAGGAGATACTTCTCTGCTCCAAGTCACATCTACAACTTTTTATACTCAAGGTATTCTAGGATTTTTGTTTTCAATGATTTTTGGATGGAAAAAGCTTCCATATTTAACTTTTATTATTTCGGTTTTAAATTTTTATATGTTTGCGAAAATATTATCTGATCACTTTAATCAATCAAAAATTAAATCTTCAATAATCTCCCTGATATTTTTCTTTACTCCGCTTCATATATACTCATCCATCGGTTTTATGACAGAAAATTACACGATGTTTTTTATGTTGATAGCGATATACTTTTTACAAAGTTATGAGAAGGGCGGCCAAAAGAAAGATTTTTTAATTTTTAATTTAGCCGGAGTTTTGTCTTTTTTTACCAAGCAAAACGGTATCATTATTAATTTTGCTTATATCCCATACCTTCTATTTAAAAAAAGATACAAGGAAGCTTTTGTTCAGACTTTTGTAATAGGTCTTCTCTTTTCTTATTACTTCTTTTTATTCCCGAGAACCGAGGGTATGCTCGACAAAGGTTTTATTTATAAGAATTTTAGTGATTGGAAATATGCTTACTCTTTAATTTACGGAATAATACTTGTTTCGTTCTCTTTTGTTCTTCCTTTTGTATTTAATTTTGTTTATGAGGTAATTGTTAAAAATAAAAAGAAGCTTTTACCACTATTGATTATATTTGTATCTGCAGGGATTTTATTTTTTGTCCTAAACAAATATTTTGGTCCCGGAAAGATTTCTTGGGAAGAGTATCCATATTTTGAAAACACATTTGAAAGAACAGGTTTTTTTCCTAGATCAATTATGGGAACGAAATACTATTTTAAGTGGAACTACGACATTTTTAGATACTGGGATTTAGGTTCCAAAATTATTTTAGCTATGTTTGTCCCAGCCTTGTTATTGAGCAAAAAAAAGGTGATCAATATTTATTCTATATCTGCGGTTGGTTATTTAATCTTAATGGTATTCACTGAAGTATTTTTTGATAGATACATTCTTCCTTTGATTCCAATTTTAATTTTATTTTTTATAAGTCTGTACGATGAGGTAAAAAATACTGGTTTTATTAAAAATTTAGTTTTAGTAGGTTTCTTTGTTATGACAATGTTTGTATCGGTTCAAATGGCTACCGATTTTGTAGTTTCTAATAATTACGTTTGGGGAAGAAGTGAAAGTTTAGTTAAAGAGGGTATCAAACCTAAAAATATCAAAGCTACTATGGCTTGGAATAAATTATATGGTTTAAATGATAAACCTGAGTTCTTCTTTTCTTTCAGTAGTCCAGAAATAGAACCCGATTATTTAAAAAATTACTCTTTGTTTGAAGAAAAAAAGATAGATTTTAAGGGAAGTGTTTTTGTCGAACCAATGGTTTACTTGTATAAAATGAAGGAAAACCAGTGATAGCGAAGCTTAAAAAATTAATTAACACGAGATACAACTTTCTTTTACTAATAATTTTAGTGTTAATAATAATTTTTTGTGTATTTTCTAGTTTAGGTTATGAAAATATAAATGTTGATCAGTTTTTGTGGTATGAGCGCACTGAAAGATTTTTCACTGCTATAAAAAGTTGTAGGTTTTTAGATACCTATCAGCAATATCATCCTGGTGTTACTCTTATGTACCTAATAGGTCTTGGCCAGTTTTCTTACAGAGTCTTTACTGGTGATACATCAAGTTTTTCAGACATTAGTTCCAATAATTTTGGAACCTACAATTCTCACACTAAACTTTACATTGTAATTTTTTGTTTGGGGGTTTTGATTTATTCTGCCAGCCTGATTTATAAAATTACGGGTAAAAAAAATCTATCAATAATATTTTTGATAGTCACATTTCTCGAATCATTTTATATTGGAGTGCTTAGAAATCTACATATGGACGGCGTATTGTCGGTACTGATATTCGCGTCCGTTTTAAGTTTTTATTATGCTTGTGTTACCGACTCCGTAAAATTCTTTATTATTTCGGGAGTTTTAACAGGTTTAGGATATTTAACAAAATCTGTTTCTACATTTATTACACTTTTTTGCCTCATTTATTTTATTTACTTTTTTACAAAAGATAGAAAGAATAGGAAAAGTTTAATATTAAAATTTGTATTATGGACTTTTGTCTCCGTTACTATATATTTTGCTCTCTTTCCTGCAATGTGGGTGTCCCCGATAAAAATCATTGTCACAATATTTAAAGAAGGCGTTATCGATACCGGAGTCGATGGTAATTTTAGTCATTATCTAAACAATACTGTTACCCAAGATCCGGGATTTACATTTTATTTAAAAGTTTTAGCTTACAGAGTTACTCCCGTCTTACAATTTCTTTTGTTTTACTTTTTAATTAATTTTATTATCTGCTGTAAAGGAAAAAGATTAAAAGATATTAATCCCTTACTTATTTTTTCTCTTTTATTTTCTTTAATATATTTCACGACCTTTGTTTTTTTAAAAAAGAAAACGGATAGATATTTAGCTCCGTTGTTCCCGTTTTTATCTTTGCTGGGTTCTTATTCAATGTTAGTTCTAGGGAATAAGTTATTTGATATCAAAACTAATAGAAGTGTTAGGCTATTTTTATCAATGTTCCTGTTTTTTATTATTTCTTACAATGTTTGGAATGTTATAACCATTAGACCGTATTTCTTTGCATACTATAACCATGTTTTAGGTGGGATAGATTCAGCCAAAAAGGAAATGTATATTAATCAGGGAGGAATCGGAGTTTTTGAAATTGCGAAATATATCGAAGAGATACATTTTCAAAACCCTCCAAGAATATCTGCTACTAATGAGAGAGAGTTACAAAAAGTAAGTAAATATAAAGTTGAACCACCCTACCCTCATTTAAAAAAAGAATATGATTTGGTTATAACCCCTTTACAAAGAGATGCTTACTTTGAATGGAAAAAGAAAATTATTAAAGTTTTTAAAATCCAGGGCCAAGATTATTGGTATGTTTTCTCTGACCTGGAGATATAGTTTTCTAAAACAAATAGCGCGGTAACTATTCTCATTACACTTTTCAACGGCGTTTTTAATGGTGCCCGGGGCGGGAGTCGGTCACATGTCTTTTATCTCTAAACTCGCTTGCTCGTTAAGATATAAAAGCACGCGACCCCCTCTCCTTCGCTACGCTCAGTCCGAATTATTCTTCTCCCGGTATAACTTATTTACAAAATATCTATATTGAGTTTAGAAAATTTTATCTAATTAAGTAGTGGTGCCCGGGGCGGGAGTCGAACCCGCACGACCTTGCGGTCAGCAGATTTTAAGTCTGCCGTGTATGCCATTCCACCACCCGGGCGTAATTTCAATCAAAGTTTCTTATGCAATCTTCTCTTAATTTTATCTGGCGCACCTGGAGGGAGTTGAACCCCCGACCTTTTCCTTAGAAGGGAACTGCTCTATCCACTGAGCTACAGGTGCTTGCTTATTAACTTTTAAAGTACCGTCTAATTAACACATCAATATTTTCTAAAGCCAAAACATTTTAGTAGATTTTACACCATAAATCTACTTTTAAATCTCATATAGGACTTTTTCAATAATGTTTGCAATTTCCTTATGAGGCATTTTAATCTTTCTTGGTACAGTAACAAGAGCTAAAACAGAAAAGAATATTAATATCTCACCCGCTGCAATAAAAGAATGTCCATAATTTCCGTCTTTTGAAACCATTCCAAAAAATATTGGGCCTAGAACATAAGCAATATTTTGAGAAATCTGACCGATACTTACCATATTATTCCCATCTCCGTCTAATCTTGTAACATAGTCTTCAAATGTTGCATAAATAAGAATAAACGCTATTCCGGAAACAAAAGCAATTAAAAAAACCATACTAAGTATTAAATAAATATTTTTCAATAGAGATATACAAACCATCAGTACTCCAGCAAAAATCCCCGCAAGAAAAGCAGTTCTCTTCTTTCCAAGATATGAGTATATTCTTGGCGCAGCAAGCCCTGTTAATATTGCAGGAAGGCCGTACATAGTTAAAAATAATCCTCCTGCGGGGTGTTGAGATCTTAAAGATTCAGAGAAAAGAACCCCAATTGTCCAAAAAGAAGCATCTAAAAGTGTTAATGCAAATGAAAATGTAACCAAAGGCCATATTTTTCTTGTAAGTACGTGTGTTACTTTTACTTCATCAAAAAGCGATCTTATTTCTCTGTCGGATTTTTCATCGTCTTTCTTTTTTCCAAATTTAGTTTCAAAAAAAAGAAATAAAACACTAGCTAGAGAGGTCATTAATAATGCAAATAATAACGATGAGTTAATTCTTTCTGCAAATAAATAAACAGCAATAGCTGGACCTATCATATAAGCCAGAGATTGGAAAATTGACATCGTAGACCAAGCATGTGCATTT
>JAKLGS010000005.1 GCA_022710505.1 Patescibacteria group bacterium | reverse complement strand
CAAAAAATCGGCTACGAAGTTAAGGAAAAAGACCTTCAAGTATTTTTAGGCGGTTCAAAAAAGGGAGATTGGGATGTTGGTCTTTGTATGGATGTTGTTAGAATGGTTCCGAAAATGGATGCGATGGTTTTGGTTTCCGGTGATGGTGATTACACCGAGCTTTTGGAGTACGCTCGAAGTCAAGGTGTGAGAACCGAAGTTATAGCTTTTGGAAAAACATGTTCCAGCAAACTTCTTAATGAAGCGGATTTCACGGTTGATATGGATAAGTTTCCTGAAAAATTTTTGATCGGTAAATTATCTAAACCGAAAATTCCGTTCATTAAGGACAATAAAAAGAATGAATCCGTTGAAAAAAGTGACTAATCTCTCTCTTCCGAATATTTTCAAAAATATTAACATTGGGAAAATCAGACCTTATGTATATTCTTTTTACATAATTTTGATTGTCTCCATTTTCTATAATTTGTATTACGGAAGAAGAATTATCCCGGGTGTTTCTGTTGCCGGGATTAATGTAGGTGGTATGACTTTTGATAAGGCGGAAGAGTCTTTGCTGGAAAAAGAGAGCCAAGTTTCAAAAAACCTTTCATTTAAAAAAGGCTCTACCGTGTTTCTCATTAGGGGAGATGAGATAGAGCTTGAGTACGATTGGGAAAGTTCTGTTGTTTCTGCTTTTGAAATCGGCAGATCGGGGAATTTTTTGATTGATACTAAAGATAAAATACTAGGTTTATTCAAAAATATAAATATCCCGGCTTCTTATACTTACGACGAGGATTCATTGGGAATAAAAATCTCCGTCGTTAAAAATGAAATTAATGTAGAGCCGAAAAATTCCACTTTCGTTAAAACTGACGGTAAATTAAGTACCTCCGAATCTTCCGAGGGATTAAAGATATTGGAGGAGGATTTTTATGAAAATATAATTAATTCTTTCGATAGGATGGAATTTTCTGATTTTGATATTCCTGTGGAAGTAGTAGAGCCGGAAATTAAAAAATCAGAAGCTGATAATTTTTTAAGTATTGTTGAGGGGTTAGTTTTGAAGAATTTGGAAATTAATTTTGGTGATAAAAAGTGGATATTAGACTCCGATAGGATTTTAGCTCTCATTGAAATATATAAAGACGAGAAGGATGCTAAGGCAAAACTGAGGCTCAATAATAGCGAATTAAAAAAATTATCCGGAGATTTAGCTTTAGAAGTAAATCAATCTCCCAGGGGTAAGGTTGTATCGACCGACGGTGATAAAGTGACCGAATTTAAAATTATTTCAGAAGGTAAGGAATTAGATGAAAATAAATTTAAAAATGATTTGCACTCTTCAATTTTCAACAACAGAGAGAAAGTTACCTTAACGGTAAATATAGTAAACGATTCTAACGATAAAAATAAATACGGAATTGTAGCTTTAATTGGCGAAGGAACCTCTCATTACGCAGGGTCGATTAAAAGTAGAGTTCACAATTTAACTTTAGCGGCGGAAAATACCAGCGGGGTTCTTGTTCCTCCGGGGGCTATATATTCTATGAACGACTCGGTTGGTCCGATTGATTTCCAACACGGATTTCAATCTGCTTACATAATTAAAGGGGGCAGGACTGTTCTTGGGGAGGGCGGGGGAGTGTGTCAAACTTCTACCACTTTATTCAGAGCTGTTTTAAACTCCGGTCTTCCGGTAATCTCAAGATATCCCCATGCCTATAGAGTAGGTTATTACGAGCAAGATTTACCCGTAGGTTTTGATGCAGCTGTTTTTCAACCATCGTGGGATTTTAAATTTAAAAACGATACCGAGGCATATATTTTAGTACAGTCTTATGCAAACATAGAAGAGAACAGTTTAACATTCAAACTTTATGGAACTCCCGATGGGAGAAAAGTAGAAATATCGGATCCAGTGGTTTCAGGGCAAACACCCCCTCCCGAACCTGTTTATGAGGATGATCCGACGTTGCCAAAAGGTGTGGTCCAACAAGTCGACTACGCTGTATGGGGCGCAACATCTACCTTTACAAGAACCGTAAAAAAGGGAGATGAGGTTTTATATAACGACACCTTTACCAGTAAATATCAGCCATGGAGAGCTGTTTATAAAGTGGGTACAAAAGAGTAGTTTTAATCCTTAACCGATTCCAAACTTACAACTGTTCCGTCGCTTTGTTCAGTTGTTAATACTATGTTGACTGTTTCGGTATCCTTTCTAAAAGAAATCATGGCGGTCCCACCAGATGACTTTTCATTTATATTATTCCAATTTTTTTGTGTATAGAATTTTTTATAAAACTCTAAAACTTCGCTTAGATTTTTTTGAGTTGTAAATGTAGTCTGCGTGGTATTTAATGTTTTATTTGTACCAATTTTCACAGCATCCGAAGGATAAGGGAAGTCATCGGTATTTATATTTCTAAGTCCTTTCACTTCCGCAACCTTTTTTAATGCCTTTGGCTGATATCTTGAAAAGTATAAGTAGGTCAGTGAAAATAACCCTATTAATAGTAGAAAGTTTAAGATTAGTATCGCAGGTTTTTTTATCATTACTGTCATTATACTTTTTTGAGACTATTTTCACAAAATATGTTTGGTTAAATCTTTTGTTTTTGGTAAAATGTTGGTTGTTGTGGCCCCATCGTCTAACGGCCAGGACGGCGGATTCTCATTCCGTAAATCGGAGTTCGATTCTCCGTGGGGTCACCAACGAAAGTTGATAAAAGCAGTCTTATTCTTATCCTCTTTAAAATTATAATCTCGCATAATATAATCTAAAGCACTACATAGTTGTTTGTATTTGCAGAATTACCGTTGCTATGCCAAAGATAAAGATAAAAAATGAGGAGATATTTGAAACACTTATCGGTGAAATTGAGAATTTTCCGAAGTATACATCTCAGATAATCAATTTGGCCAATCAAAACGCACAAGGTACCAGACCTTCTACAGTGGGCCAAATGTCTGATCTTATCCAGGAGTTTGAAGGGAAAAAATACGAGGATTGGGCCGATTGGTATAAGGATAAAATGCCGACAGCAATTGATAACGCTACCGATAAAATACTCGACATGATTCATAAGATGAGGGATGCTTTTGAACAAATAGACAGGGTTTTGGTAAGAAGATGGGTATGTGATTTATTACTGAAAAAGACATTTGTAGGTTTACGTTTTCAAGAGGGTATTTTAGAGAAAATCGCGGAATTGAAAGGTGTGGATTATAGGTTAGCTAAGCCTGAGGAAGAGGCTGTAGGAATCGATGGTTTTATAGGAAATACTGCCGTCTCGATTAAGCCTGAAACATATGAAATCATGAACGCGCTTAATGAAAATATCGATGTGCATATTATTTATTACGTAAAACATAAAGATGGTATAACTGTGGAGTATGATTTATAACTTCTATTTAGGATGAAATAGTAAAAATTTCCATTCTAAGCTATTGGGAGTAACTTACTTCTAAATCTGTTTCGTTTTTTTTCACAATATCCACTACCTTGTTTATTGAAGCTTCGACCTCTTGTCTCGTCATTACAGGAAGATCTAATTTGTTGTTGTAATACTTCAAGTTTCCTTTTTCTTTCTTTCTTTTTCTTATAAAATCGAGATGCTTAGCAATTCTTTGTTCGTTATATTCATTTATGAAATCTCTTGAGTTTTCTAATCTAGTTTTTATTTTTCCATCAAAATTGGGATCTATTTCATATCCCACACTGTTTCTCTCAGATGCTATTGCTGCAAGAGTTGTTGTGGCAGTTCCTAAATATGGATCTAAAATAACATCTCCTTTGACCGAAAACATGCAAATAAGACGGTATGGAAGTTCAAAAGGAAAAGCTGCGCTTCTTTCTCTTAATTTGGTATCCTCGAGTTTTTGATTTGTACCTTTAAGGTTTTCCCATATATCTGAGAACCAAATATTTCTTTCTTCCCAAAAAAATGAACTATTTTTGCGATTGAGCTTCTCAGTGTGACTTCCAAATTCTCTCTTTGATCCTTTTCTAAAAATAAGTATGTGTTCGTGTTCTAATGTCACATAAGCTCCTGGTGGTAACGTTCCTGATCCCATAAATTTATTTGGAGCATTAGTTTGTTTTCTCCAAAGTATTTCCGGTAGTAGTTGAAAACCAATTTTTGAACAACTTTCGATTACCCTTGAATGGTTAGAATACAAAGAAAAATTGCCATTCATAGTTCTTACTGCGTCACCAATATTTATGCAGGTTATACCCCCCGGTTTTAACACTCTGAATAATTCTTTCCATACTTTATCTAACTCCTTGTGCATTAACTCAAACGATTTTTTATCGTCATTTTCCTCCAATGCTTCTTCAATTACCTTATTGTCTTCGCTAAACATATTGTCCCACATTTTAATCATCGGGTATGGAGGTGAAGTTACTACTAAATCTATCGACTCGTTACTTATCTCCTTCATATCTCTGGAATCTTTATAAATTATTTTGTGGAATGTTTTCATATTGAATTTATATTACTAATATATTATTTTTCTGAATTGTACTACATTCCTCAGTTTCGATGCATAGTTATATATAGTATTCGCAATAAGAATATCAAGTAAAAACCAGGATTAAAATACTATTAAAATGCTTCTTATTAAAAGAATCGGAACGATTCTAAAATACCTGTAATTACAATTTCAAAGCTTTCTCCTGAGGCATTCTTGGTTGAGATTACAAGAAAAGTATCGTAACGTTTCTCATTTGATACGTCAATGTATATAAGATCGTTTCCTCTCCACGAGTATCCCTTTAACATTTTTGCATCTCTATCCCCGACTTTTATGTCTCTGACCTCCGGTTTTGGAGGCTCTCCTCTTGTTACTATAAAATCATCGGCTAACAGAGTCTTTTGTTGTTCTACATAATCGTAAAAACCTACTTTTGATCTCTCCTCTACATAAAAACTTATGGCATCAAGGTTATTTTCATCTATATAAGTATTTGAATCCCCTATTGTAAAAATTTTGTATGCTTTGTCAGATACCGGTCCCGAAGCACTACAGCACTCTTTACTTAAATGTCTTGGAAAATCAAAAGAGAATCCTAATGTATCGTTTTGATATGTATCTACCGGACCCGGATCTACATATTCTTCATAGAATTTTATAGAATCTATTATATTTTCTGTCTCAGCTTTGTAAGCTTGTCTGAAACCTAAATCTCCCTTGAAAATTTGGGAAAACTCGTAGTTTAATCCGTTTTTAACTACATACGTGACTTTAAAATCAGAACCGCAGTTTTTTACCTCGAAAGATCTTCCTTCAACGCCGTCAATGTAACTAACTTCCGTTTCCGTTAGAATTGCTGCTTTTGGACAGGAAGCAATGAAAGACTCCTTTTTAACCAAAGCTATCTCATCAATTTTTCTCAATACTGTTGGAAAAACGGACACTCTGAGGATGTATCCCTCCGAAAGTTCCTCTACACTTAGATTTTTATTTGGATTATTTTTATCATAGATGATTTCAATTTTAGTTGATTTATCTGTTTCCTCGGTATTTTCAAAAAGAGATGTTCTATACAATCTATCTAAAGAAAGTTTTAATCCGTCGTTGCTATATTCGACAATACTTTCAGGATCTATTACTTCGGGTTTATCCTCCGGAACTGGTGTTTCAGTTTCTTCTATTATTGTTGGTTTTGTCTTAATAAAATTTTCTCTGTAAAATTTAATAATCGGGTTTCCAAATATTGATAAAAATACCGAAATGATAAATGTGTAGAAAACTATATGAAATCTAATTTTTAACTTCCTTATAGTCTCTTTAGCTTCTTCAATATTCACCGCGGAAGGTGGGGCTGTTCCCTCAGGAGATTTTAAATATTCCTGGTTAGTATTTTCTAGTACAACCTCTTCCTTTTTTTCAATTGTCACAGTTTTTATTTCTTCTTCAGGTTTTTGTTTTTTACTAAAAAAATTCAAGGGCATAGATAAATAATACCATGTTAATTAAATAGATTAGAAGCTGGTCACAGGTTATTTTTAAGTGAAGATTAAAGACCGAGAAGTTCTGAATTATTTTGCATCGCTTTTAAAGTTATTTCAACAAATTTTTCCGGTGAAACATTCACTTTTTCCTCGCATTGAAGTATTTGTTCTCTTTCAACAGCTTTTGCAAATTCTTTTTGTTTGAATTTTTTAAAAATGGTTTCCACCGATACCTCGGATAATTTTTTATTCGGCATTACAAGAGCAACAGCTACGATAAATCCTGTTAGTTCATCGCAACATTCCAAAGTCCATTCCAAAAGAGTTTGAGGTTCTCTTATTTGAGCTTCTTTGTGGTTGTGACTTTTCAAGGCGTTTAGCAACTCTTCCGAGATATCATAATTTTCTAACCAGCTCAAAAGTTCAAATACGTGTCTGTCAGGAGCGTTTGTTGTTTTTTCCCAATCAGCATCGTGTAGAGTACCAACTATTTCCCATTGTTCTTTAGTAAGACTTCCTGTTTCTCTATTTTCAGATTTGTAAAAATCAAAAAATTCTGACAAAGTTTTTCCGACAGCATAACAGTGTTTACGCAAGTTTTTATTTTGCATATTTTCATGAAGAAGTTCTAATGCAGATTGTAGTGTTAGTTCTTTCATTTTAAATTTTTCTATGTCTAGTTTGGAACTGAGTCCGAATTTCTATAACCCGTAGATTTCTTTATTTATCTCGTCCACTTCGTGCCTAAGTTGTGTAAAAGGTACACCCTCCCTTGCTGTGACATCTTCTAAAAACCAAAACACTCTTTCGGAATGGCCGTACCCGCAAGTTGGGGGCATTCCGTATTCAAGCATTTCCACAAAATCAACGTCCATAAACTGTGCTTCAGCATCACCTTCGTCTCTTTTTCCCTGCTGTTCTTTGAATCTTTCAAATTGATCTATCGGATCGTTGAGTTCTGAGAAACCATTTCCCAGCTCACTGCCTGCTATTATGGGATGAAATCTCAAAGTAAGTTTAGGATTTTCAGGATTTTCTTTTGCAAGAGGAGATAGCATTTTTGGTTCATTTACAATCATCATCGGGCCTGCAATTTTTTTTCTCGCTTCTTTCCACAGATGATCTATTCCTCTTTCAACTGTTAATTTTTTTGGAAGTTCTGCATTGTTATCTTTTAGAGCTTTTGTTATTTCTTCTAAGTTTGTATTAAAAACATCTATGTTGTAAGTTTTTTTAATTAGATCTGAATAATCAACAATTTCCCATTCTTTTGATAAATCTACATCAAACCCTCTTATTTTAAATTGCTGTGTCCCGTAAACTTTATCGGCTACATATCTAAAAAGATCTATCACAAATTTCATTCCTTGCTCGTGGTTTGCATAAGCCCAATAAAATTCCATCGCAATGTGTTCAGGAAGGTGCTCGTCTGATAAACCTTCATTTCTAAATCTTGGTCCTATTTCATATACTTTTTCATAACCTCCTCCGATTAGTCTTTTTAAATAAAGTTCTTGGGAAATTCTTAAATAAAAATCCTGATCCAAAGCATCCATATGGGTAACAAAAGGATTAGCATCAGCCCCTCCCGGAGTGTTTTCCAAAACCGGAATATTCATTTCTAAAA
This sequence comes from Patescibacteria group bacterium, assembly GCA_022710505.1. Classification (GTDB taxonomy): domain Bacteria; phylum Patescibacteriota; class WWE3; order UBA101185; family UBA10185; genus JAAZNV01. The sequence goes on along the minus strand of JAKLGS010000005.1, from coordinate 19,003 downwards.
ACCCTTTTTCTTTGAAAAATTCTCTGTGGGCTTCCCAGAATTTTGCCCTTCTAACAAATCTTTGGTAAACATCCTCGTTTATGTTCGTGTCTATATATCTTTTTCGAAGTCTGGATTCTTTATCTTTAAATCCGGTGTGAGAGTCTGGAAGAGGTCTTAGTGATTTTGTTAAAATTCTTAATTTTTCTACTTCTACAGAAATCTGTCCCGTTTTGGTTTTTGTAACTTTTCCGTATCCTTCAATAAAATCACCGGTGTCCAAAAGATTGATATCTTCAAATTTTAATTCTCCGTTTTTATAATCTTGTTTTTGGAAATTATCTTGTTTTAAATAAAGCTGAATTTTACCCGAAGCGTCTTTTAGGTCAATAAAGCATAAAACATTATGCGACCTTATTGAAAATACCCTTCCTGCAACAACTACCTCTTTACCTTCAAGTTCCGAAAAGTTTTCGGTTATCTCATTATTTAAATGTGTTCTGTGGGATTGTGCGGGGTATGGATTAACGCCCAATTCTTTTAACTTGTTTAATTTTTCAATTCTTATATCTCTGTATTCTTTGAGAGTTGCCATTGCCTAATTTAAGCACATATTGGCATTAATATTCAATCTTTAATATTGTGTAAATGAGTTTTCCGACAGGAGCTTCAAATTCTACTTTTTCGCCAACTCTTTTACCAAGAAGTGCTGATCCTAAAGGAGACTCATCTGATATCTTTTTTGCCATAGGATCTGCTTCAGGTCCTCCTACGATGTAAAAAGTATCTTCAGAACTTTCCATGTGAACAGTAACTCTACAACCAACACCTACCTCATCATCCATTCTTATTTCTGAAATTTTTGCGTTTTTAACAATTTCCTCTAATTCTGCAATTCTACCTTCAACATAGGATTGTTCTTGTTTAGCTGCATCATATTCAGAGTTTTCAGATATATCTCCAGCTTCCCTTGCATCCTGGATTCTTTTTGCTACTTCAGGTCTTTTATTCTCAATTAGCTCTCTGAGCTCTTCTTTAATTTTATTTAGACCTTCCGGTGTTAGTAATAAGCTATTATCTTTTTGATTCATATTATTTATGTTCGTGTCTGAACACCAAATACGTAAGCACTTTCTCTCTAGGTATTGGGTGACCAGAAACTAAAAGTTCCCCTAAATAATTTGGGGGACCTCATGCGAACGGAGATATTTTTACCATATGTTGAACTGACTGTCAAACTAAATTGGAATTAAAATAAATGTTATAGGTTTGTGACATTATACAAACAGTGTTGCTTTTTATTTCTCTAATATATGTTAAAAATAGAATCAGGGGTGATGTTTGTATTTGACATTTATTTCAAATAAATGTACAAGTAAAACTATCCCAGCCCAATTGCTGGGTGTTTTTAGTTATGTCCGAAAAAATAAATGTAAAAAATTTAATAGAGGTTATTTAAACTCCGCACTTGTCCTGCGGATTTTTTTATAAATTTCTTATGAAAATTCTTAGAAAAATAAAAAGCCACGCTAAGAAAATTTTCGCGTATTTATCTCTTTTCTCGATGTTTGCAAACACACTTGCTCCGTTTGCTGCTATTCTACCGGCGTATGTATACGCAGAGGATACAGGTGCGCCTGTTGATGAAATTGTTGTTGAAAACAAAGAGGAAAGTGCGCCTGAAGAGGCTGATGCGGAAGACGCAGCAGATGGACAAGATCTGGCTGTTGAGGAAGAAGATAAAAATAATGTGGCTGAAGAAAATGAAAACGCAATTGAAAATCCTGTTGAGGAAATAGAAGACCCCGAAGCTCCCGATATATTAGAAGATGGGGTCATGGATTATAATCCTTTGAATGATATTGAGGAAGTTATTGAAGTTGATGAGATACCAACTCCTGTTGAGGAACCTATCATCGAAGAGCCAATTGTGGAAGAACCTGTTATTGAGGAACCTATTGTTGAAGAATCGGTGGTAGAAGAGCCGGTTGTAATAGCCGAAGATAGCGCCCCTTCTGAAAATATTGAACCTGAAGCTCCGGTTGTTGAGGAGCCTGTTGAAGAAGTTAAAGAGTATGAATATTTGGAAGATGGGGTTGAGATTAAAGATAGTGTAGATGAGGATTGGGATGTTGAAGATGAAAAGGCAGAAACAGTAGATAATGTAAAACTTGGGGTTAAGTATATTTTTCCGTTGGATGAAGAAGTTACGTTAACGTTTACTCGTTTACCAAAAGATGAGGAATTAAGGTCTCATTTAAAAATTGAAAGAGTCAAAGTTGAAGATCTTGATCTTCCCGATGATTTTGTAACGGATGCAGAGTATGCATTTGACATCACAACTGATATGGAAGACGGAGATTTCGAATTTGACTTAACGCTTCCCAAACCCGAGGGTTCGGAAGCCGAAGTTTCTTATATTGAAAAGTCTATCGACGAAGCCAAAGAAGAACTTAAAAATGAAGATATTAAAAAAGTGGAAGAAGATAAATTAGAACAAGATGAAGAGGATGATAATGTTAAGGTCAAGGACTTAGATCATTTTACTATATACATAATTACTTACAGCGACCCATCTTTTTCTGTTGAAGAAAATACATACGCTAGAGGGGAGACTGTATACGCTAAAGCTGGGGATTTAAGTATCTCTAAATTTTATAAAATTAGGTTGAATCCAGATGGTCATAGAGATGAAGCAGTTTATTCTCCCTGTTTTGACCCTGCATCCAGTAGTGACGTTTTAACATTTAGCTACTTAATACCAGGAACTGCTAGACTTGGTGATTGGGAAGCTGTACTAAGAGTACACGATAATTCTGGATGTACGGATAACGATGATAGGGTTGTAACTGACTATTTCACCGTTACTACCGCTCCTCCAGCTTCCAACCCCCCATTGCCTATCGAAGCATGTGGTTTAGATATAGCTTTGGTGCTAGATGTTTCAGGAAGTATAAACGCTACTGAACTTGCACAAATGAAATCTGCATTTGTAGCTTTTGTAGATGCATTATCAGGAACTCCTACTCAATTTTCAGTTATTAAATTTGATACAACAGCTAACATTTTACAAACATTTACTTCTGATTATACTGCTGTAAAAGCTGCTATAAATTCAGCAAGTGGTGGTGGGTATACAAACTGGGAAGACGGTTTAGAAAAAGCTTGGTCAACATATGATCCAAGAAAAGATAAACCCAATCTGATGATATTTTCCTCAGATGGTAATCCTAACAGAGTGGGTGCTGGAAGCAGTGCTTCTGAATCAGATGCTGTTGCTACAGCTACAGTTGTTGCAAACACAATAAAAACAGCTGGAACTAGAATCTTAGCTCTTGGTATAGGGAGTGATTTAGATGAAAATAATATGATTGCTATATCAGGTACAAATGTAGATACTGGAAATATATTGACTTCAGATGTAATCACTTCAGATTTTGCTGATTTAGCAAAAGATTTAGGAGAACTAGCCAATAAAACCTGCGGTGGAACAATCACAGTTAAAAAATATATTGATACGACTGATACCCCTGGAGGATCCGGTTGGGAATACGCTGTATCAGGAACAACAAGCAAAAACTTAACTACAGGTACTGATGGTACTGATAACACAGGAAAAATACCTGCAGGAACCTACTCCATTGTTGAAACAAATATGCTTACTGGATATTCCTTTGGTTCCGCCATTTGTAAAGACCAAAGTGGTGCGACCGTTGGATCTAGTATTACCGATGGTTGGGGAAGTATAGCTCTTGACGATGAAGATATTATTTCTTGTGAGTTTATAAATACAACTAACCCATTAACAGGAACTATAGTTGTTCATAAATCTGTAGTAGGTCCACACGATGAAGATATATATGATACACAAACATACAGTGTTAAATTAGATGACGGAACCCCACAAACTATAGGAAATGATGGAGAAGTAACATTTAATGATGTTGTAGCTGGAGAACATACAATAATTGAAACATCATTGCCAACAGGATCTGAATTGATTTCTATTACTCCCGATAGTGATTCCGGTACAACCGGTGCTCAAGTTACATTAGCTGCAGAAGAAACCTTGCATGTTAATGTAACTAACAGAAAAAATTTACCATCAATATATGGACATAAATATAATGATGTAAATGCAAACGGTGTTTACGATTTAGGAACAGATCAACCATTAAGTGGTTGGACAATATTTATTGACGCTAATGAAAATGGAGATTTAGATTCAGGAGAATTATCTACAACTACAAATGCACAAGGTGAATACTCGTTCTTAGATTTATCTTCAGGTTTAAATGTTGTTTGTGAAGAAGTCGAAACAGGTTGGACACAAAGTTATCCTACTGATAATAATGGTTGTCACAGGGTTACTTTAGGTGTACTTGGGGCCGGTAATGCTGTAGCTGAAGACGTTGATTTCTTAAATTACGAAACCCCTTCATTAACCGTAATCAAAGAGGTTATAAATGACCATGGTGGTACAGCAACAATTGGTGATTTCGAAATTAAAATTGGAAATGATTTGATTAACTTTGGTGCGGGAGTTGTTAATGGAAGTACAACAACTTATACATCCACACCATCCGTATTGCCGGGTATCTCTTATACTCTTAGTGAGAAAGATGTAACTGGGTACATAGAAGGTAATTGGGGTTGTAAAAATGCTACTGGTGCAGTAGTTGCTCATAATCCATTAATTTTATCTCCAGGACAAGATATTACTTGCACTATTGTAAATAATGATCAATCAGGTTCAATAATTGTCAAAAAAGATGTTGTTCCAAACGATTCCACTGTTTGGGATTTTGAGATAACAACAAATATGTCTGGAGCCGGTGGTCCCTATCCTATTAACAATCTTTCAGATGGTTCTACCTACGGTGTACATAGCTTAATGGCAGGTCTGTATACCATTACGGAGACAGCAGATTCTAACTATACAACAACGATATCTTGTGATGATGGTACAACAGCAGCAGGAAATTCAATCAATGTAGACGTTGGTTTAGGAGAAGAACTAGAGTGCATATTTACCAATACTATTAAACAAGGAAAGATTATAGTAGAAAAACAAGTCCTGCCTAATGGTCATGGTCAGACCTTTAATTTTACCGGTGAAGTAAATGGGATGATTGGTGATGAAGGCACACTAGAAAAAGATGTAAATCCTGGAACGTATACAGTTTCAGAATCACCGTTTTCCACATCAGGTCATCAATTGAAGAGTATAGTTTGTGATGATGGCCAGTCAACTAACCCAAGTACTGGTAATATTCAAACTGGAGTTGCAACATTTAATGTAGAACCTGGTGAGACAGTTAGATGTGTGTTTACAAATGAGATGTTTGGTTCAATTACAGTTCATAAATACCACGATTTAAATCAGGATAAAGATCAAGATGCCGATGAGCCCTATCTACAAGATTGGGAGATGAGTTTATATAGTGGAAATGATTGTATAGAAGGCAACTACATGAGTAAGCAGAATACTGATTCTGACGGAAATGCAGTATTTTACTCAATCGTTCCTGGTCAGAGTTATTCGATTAAGGAAACTTTAGAAGATGGTTGGACAAATGTCACTGATATTTGTCAAAACTTCACAGTAACTCCCGGAGAGGCAAAACAAATTGATTTTGGGAATATTCAATACGGTAAGATATCAGGGTACAAATACAATGATTTAGATGGAAACGGGGTATGGGACGATGGAGAACCTGGATTGAATAATTGGACTATAAATGCAAGTACTTTACAAGGTAGCACTTCAACTACCACTGATGTAAATGGTTATTATGAATTTGAATTGTTACCAGAAACTTATAGGGTTACCGAGGATAATAAAACTGGGTGGGTTCAAACTGAACCTCTTAACCAAGATTCTAACAGTTGTGTTTTAAACCTTGGCGCAGGCGACCAAGAGCAGTGTAATTTTGGTAATCAAGCTGAGTACGCTTCTATATCAGTCTCAAAAATAGATGACTCCGACCCGGTTTCTTTAGGGGATATTATTACCTACACTATTAATTGGAGTTTATCTAGCAATGTTCCAGTTAATGATGTAAAAATTAGTGAGCTATTTGTTACATCTCCAACATCGGAATTGATAGATGATTTATGGGTGAGTACAAATAATCCTTTTTGGTCCTACGATAGTCCTTATTACTATACTTATGATCTCGGTGATTTCCCTGCGGGTGAACATTCAGGTTCTTTGGAAATAAAATTGAAAGTAGTTGACACCAAACCATCGGGAGTTAATTTACCCAATAACATCGAAAATTTTATTGACATAGTAGGTACTAAATCTACAGGTGGTCAGATAAATAATTCCTATACCGAAAGAACACAGGTTAGGGCACCCGTAACAATAAAAGCAACAAAAATTGTCTGCGACAGTGAAAAGGATTTACCTGATTGGGGCGAAGGAGAGCCAGTCAATATAGATGAAAATACTGCATCTAATTGGTTATCATCTCATCCTGATTGCTATCTAGAACAAGATTGGAAATTCCAGTGGGGGGATGATGAAGATGCAAATCCCAGCGACACTTACCTTGGAGAAGCTACCGGCTGGACTACTTTCGGTCCTACTGATGCCAGTGGACAGGCTATAGCCATAATAAATAATTTTGGTGATACCGTACATATCAAAGTTAGAGAAGCTTTACAGGAAGGGTATATCCCGTTTACCTATATTACAAACGGGAGTACAAATAATGATTCTGTTTCTGCTGAGATTTATTGCCACACAGACGTTTTAAACTACGATAATGATGACAGGATCAATAATCCCCAATACGGTGAAACCTATTATTGTGTAGCTTGGAATGCTCTGAAAAAAGGAGATTTAGAAGTTACAAAGACCGTTGATTGGACAGGTATAACGCCTGATTCAAACCAAACATTTGAGATTTGTATACAAGGACCTTCTTATCCGCAAGGAGATTGTAAGATATCAGACTACGATGGGGAGAAATTGGTTTGGGATAATTTATTGTTAGGAGATTATACGATTGTTGAAACAGACCCCGGATTTATGTGGTCAATTACCGGGTCAGGATCTCAGGTCAATGTAGGATTTGGGACAACCGCTACCCACACAGTAGGTAACTCGTATGTTCCTTACTGCGGAGATGGAGTTAAAAATCAGGAAACAGAGCAATGCGACGGTTTGGATGGTATAACCGAAGATTTAAATTTCTGTACTCCGACCTGTAAGCTAATACCTATATACGACGGTGGTCATTCTTGTGCTCCCGGTACAACACCGGTAAAAGTTGGAGAATACACAGTTGATTCTACTGACTCAGATGGAATTACATTTGGAGTAAACTCCGGTCAGGAATATCTATTCAAAGTATTAGGCACTTACAATTATGATATAAATAATTCAGGAAAATATGCAGATGGGGCTTATGGAACAAGCAATAATTGGATAACGACTAGAGACGATATAGGTATTTGGGGAACAAATATGGGTGTGATATCTCTTCTAGGAGATTTAGGTGGTGGTATAGGTGTAATTGAGTGGGATGATGATGAGACTTTCAATTCTTCTCATATTTATCAAAAAGTTTACACTCCCGATGCAGACAATATTCAGTTCTTGATAAGCGATTGGTATGATGGGTGGTACAGCAATTCTTGCGATAGCCAAAGTTGCATGCGTGATAATTCAGGCAATCTGAAATTGGAAGTTTACGAATGCCAAGAATTTGGTTCAATCCAAGGTAGAAAATACTACGACGTGAACGGTAACGGTGACTTTGATCAGTCGGAGAAAGATGAAGCCGGAGATCCGAACAGACTAGATAATTGGACAATAGAGATTTATGACGATAGTTGGAATTTAGTGGATTCAATGCTTACCGGTGACGATAACACATCTGCCGGTAATGTTCTCAAGGGGCAGTATAGATTTGTGAATGTAATTCCCGGAACCTACTATGTTTGTGAAGTCTTGCCGAATGGTTGGTATCAAACCGAACCTGCTTCAGGGGAAGAACATGAAGGTGCTTACTGTCACATGGTAACTGTTAACCCTGGAGATGCGGTAACCGAGATTCAATTCGGTAACTATCAGGGTTCTGATGTAACCGTATGTAAGCTTGATGCGGAAAAGAACTATTTACCTGGTTGGAAAGTTATTTTAAGGAGTACGGGTCTCTTAGAAAATGTTGTTGTAAATCCTGATGGAGGAACATACAGCAGTTCTGATCTAGTGGAAGGTGATTACGCCTTAATTTCCTACGGGACCTATGAATATAGAGGAAGTACCGGATTATTAACAGATCCGGCATATTCTGAAAGGTTGGCCTCTGACGGTTATACCGGACCATACTTCCCATGGATTAATGTAATGGATCTTGGTACACCAGGTGCTTTGGGAATCATGATAAATGGTAGTCCTACAAACTGGGGAGATTACCTAAGTGCTGACCACAGGTATGCCTTGGGTTTCCTATACCATGAGGGGGCATTTAATTTCAGTGTTGATGACAATGTCTATGGTGATAACGTGGGCAGCATGAATGTTGATATTTACAATGGTTATGTCGGAGTTACCGAGGAAGACGGATGCTACACATTTGAAAATGTTCCTTTCGGAACATACAGACTGGACGAGATCATGCTCGATGGTTGGAGGAATGTCAGCGGTTTGGATGAGGTGACAATAGACGAATCTATTGAAAGCTTTGAGATCATAAATGAACTTGAAACTTACGATATCCATGGGTACAAATGGAGCGACCTAAATGGAGATGGAGTATATGATTCCGAAGAACCTTTATTATCCGGTTGGAGAGTCTTTATAGATGAGAACGACAACAACATTTGGGATGGTGAAGAGCAATTTATGTTTACCGATGACACCGTAGAACATTACGGTTGGTACTGGTTTGAAGATCTATTACCCGGTCAATATAAGATTTGCGAAGAATTACCCGTTGATTGGGTTCAGACCTATCCGGGTACTATAGACAGTTCTCAGTGTCATGTTGTAGATCTACCTGAAGGGGCAAGCAGTGAGTGGACATTAAATATGGTTGAGGGACCTGAATATAATTTTGGTAATCTTCAAAAAGGTGAAATTAAGGTCTACAAGTTTAATGACCTTGATGGTGACGGCGAGTGGGATGACGGAGAGCCGCTCTTGCCAAATTGGGAAATAAATATTTCTAAGGTTGATGATGGAAATTACAGTCAAATGACCGGTACTGAAGGAAGTACTGTATTTAGTTTACTTCCTGACTCATATATTTTAGGTGAAACTATACAGGATGGTTGGGAACAAACCGGAATATATTGTGACGATATGGGTGACGGAGTGTTGATAACCGGACCGCAAGAAGCGTATGGACATCACGGTCAGTGTAAGGGTTGGAACGGTTGTGGAAATGCCGAAACATGTGCCTTATGGGCATGTGAGGTTAATGGTTATAGCAATTTAGTTTCCTATGGAGAATCAAAGCCTTGTACAGAATTCGAGGCCCTCGGGGGAAAGTGCCATCTTTTCTGGAACAGAGGTAATGTGCAGTGGAATTGGAGCCAATCCTATGGGGGAGGTTGTCCGGTTATGGGAGTAACGGATATTTACTGTTCCAACGGTTATGGCATAGTTCAACGAATAGCCGATCTCAATTTAGCTCAGGATGTTTATCATGACGAAGTTTATAACCTAAGAGTAAATCCCGGTGATGTTAGATCCTGCTACATCGGTAACGTTGAAAATTCGGAACTACGTATAAGCGAAACGAATGATAGTTGGCCAAACACATTAGAAATCGGAGATACATTCACATACACTATAGAAGTTAGAGCAGTAGGGGGCCCTGTAAATGATGTGGTTATGATTAACTTACCTCCTCAGGGTTTTGAACCTGTGCCGATTACGTTTAGCGCAGTTTCTACTGATGCGGGGCATGTAATCGACACTTCCGGAGTTGTTTATGCTTCTCCGGGAACTTGGGATTTAGGTAATTTGGATGAAGACGAGGTAGTAACCATAACTTACGAAGCAAAAGTTACGGAAGATGTTGATTCCGGTATTTACCCTGATGTTTCTTTTGCTCAAGGAGAAGGAATGGGCGGTACTGGACTTCTTGCTCTATCCGAAGAATCAGGTTTCCCTATCAACGATGGGGTGGTGGATGAAAACTTTGTGGGAACACAAGTAAAAATAGCAGTGGAACTTGAACTGAACGATGAAGTAGACGTAAAAGAAGAGGAAGAAGGCGAAGTTCTTGGAGCTTCGACCGAACTCCCAGCCACGGGTGCGAGTACATTCTGGGTCAACCTTGTGTTAGTGCTAGGTTCAATAGGTGGTTTACTACTGCTCATCGGAGGTTTAGGAACAATGAAAAAAGCCAAAAAACTATTTATGATTCTATTTGCTATAGCGGGTTTATCTTATGTTTTAAATGTCAAAGCTAATGCATTCTCACTTCCTCAACCCGTTGTTAGAATCAGTGAGCCAAAATCACCTGTGGGTGAAAATTTTAATGTTACCTTTGTAGTGTTGAGTACAGATTCAGGCCAATCAATGACTGCAAAATGTATGGCAATAAACCCGGGTTCGTCCACTCCTTACCAATTTGGGTCCGATATAAATGTTACTCCGGGAGGAAGTTCTTACAACTGTGAAGTGGGTGAATCGGTCCTTGATGATAGCGGTACATATAAATTTTATGTCTTAGTTGATCCTGATAGTGCTGATGATGTGAAATCAGACACAGTGGAAGTTTATTACGATGGCATCGGTCCAGATAAACCAAAATACATTGAAAAAGAAAAGGTAAATGACTGTGTAAATAAAATAACCTTAAAGACAGCTGATGACGGAGAAACTTCTTCAGTCAGAGTTTATGCCGATGACGATAAAGAAATAGACATAGATGACTCGCACAAAATAGAAACTGAGTCCATTGGACCAAATGAAAAATTTGATTTCGAACACATAGTCAGCGGTGATAGTTGCGATAAGACTTGGTACTATGCTGTTGTGGCATTTGACGATGCGGGAAATGCTTCCAAACCAAGGTCCGAAGTTATAACTACAACTACAACAACTACCGAAGAAGAGGAAGAAGAAACAGGAGCAATCCCGGTGGAAGGTGGTACCGGCCTTACAGAAGGTGAGGTTGCAGGAGAAGGCGCAACAGGGCCTGAAGGAACCGAAGATGAGGGGTTAGAAGTTACTCTTGGTGAAGGCGAAGAAGGTTCTGTTTTAGGAGAAGAAACAGGTGGTGAAGAGTCCGGTAAAGGATTATTTAAATCACCTTGGTTCTGGATTGCGGCAGCAGGTTTAGGTATAGTAATCATCAGTGCGACAAAGAAGAAAAAAGCTTAAAAGCCAAAACATATACAAGAAAATGACACGGCTAGGGCTACTTTTAGTAGCCCTAGCCTTCCTCGGTGGGTTAGTTATCTTTTTCCCTGTAATCAAGAAAGAAATCTCTTTTAGGCTTAATAAACCCAATGAAAATACCCCCGTAGCAAGCTCTGAGCTTGATTCTATGAGGTTTTTTGGCCAGGATGATGTGATTATCGCTAAAGATCCTCTTTTTAGCATAATAATCCCTAAAATTGCTGCTAATTCAAAGGTAATTGCGGATGTAGATCCAAATGACTCAAAAGTTTACCAAGTAGCACTAACCAAAGGTGTGGCTCACGCTAAGGGCACGTCTTATCCGGGAGAATTCGGAAATTCCTTTTATTTCGCACACTCATCCGACAATTTTTATAACGCAAATAGATACAACTCTGTTTTTTATCTTTTAAACAAAATGGAAACAGGGGACTTTTTTTACCTTGTTTATGAAAACTGGGTTTATAAATACATTGTTACTGAGGTCTCTGTGGTAAAACCTGATGACATTAAATATATGGAAAACGATACCAATAAAAAAACAGCAACTCTTATGACCTGTTGGCCGGCCGGAACTACAATTAGCAGGTTAGTGGTCGTAGGTAATTTAGCTGAAAAATAATTTTTCAATAAAATTTAAACGGTAGTAAAAAATTGTACAATCCTGTAAAATTTCTATATGCCTAAAATAACTAACATAACCCCCGGCTTTGATATAGATGACCTTTCTGCCGGAAATATAGAAGAAGTCTCTAAAACAAAATCCGAGTTTGAAAAAAACATAATAAACAAAGATTCATCATCAAAAAATTCCAAAACTAAAGCTCGATATTTCACTTCAAAAAACTCAAACCATAAACTCAAAAAAATACTTCTAATTCTTTTGGCAGTTATTTCAATACTTTTTTCATTGTGGATTGTGTTAGTTAAAACAGGAAAGATAGGCAAAAAAGAACTTAACCCTTTATCCGACAAAAACCTTATGGACAACGTTGTTAAAGTAACAGCTGATCTAACAGGTGTTCAGTATCCGGAAACAGAGGCAGGTTCTTGGGTAAATGAAAGACCTTTTGGTGTAATGATAAATAACCATATTGATGCAAGACCTCAGTCCGGGCTTGTGTACGCTGATTTAGTTTATGAGATAGTTGCAGAAGGTGGTATAACAAGGTTTTTGGCGTTTTTCCATACTATAACACCTGAAAAAATCGGCCCTGTCAGGAGCACCAGAGAATATTATTTAGTTTTAGTAAAGGAATTAAGCGACGCTATGATTATGCATATTGGGTATTCACCCCAGGCTTTACTGGCCATAGATACGTGGCCGGTTAGAAGTCTTTTCAGAGGTGGTTGTGAATCTTATCCCGGATGTACCTGGAGAGATAATCCAAGAAATGTGGCTTACGAGCACACTGCTTATGTAAACGGAGTAAAACTAAGAGAATTAGGTTTGAAGCTGGGGTGGGAAGGTAAGGGAGATATAAGAATGTATACATTTAAGGATAATTCTGAAAAATATTCTACGAGTTCATCAGCTTCCAAAATTTCAATAGATTTCTGGAATAAAGGTGATTATTCCAGTGTTTTTGAATACAATCCTCAAAACAATACTTACCTAAAATTTACAGGCTACGATTCTGCCGACAACCCAATTCCTCATAAAGATCAGGAAACCGGTGAGCAAGTTGAAGTAAAAAACCTAATTATTCAATTCGCCACTGAAAACTCAATAGTCGGAGATGACAAAGGAAGGCTTGATTATCAGTTGGTTGGTAGCGGTAAAGCCCTTGTTTTTATTGACGGTAAGGTTGTAGATGCTACTTGGAGCAAGGCTTCCAGAGATGAAAGAACCTTATTTTATGATACTAACGGTCAGGAAATTGAATTTAACAGAGGTAAGTTTTGGATAGCGATTGTTCCCGATAGAAATGTAGAGCAGGTGGTCTATAACTAAAAAATACCTGTGAAAACGGTCGTAAAAATGTATAATGTATCTAAGTTATAGGTTTATAAATAATCTGCCCGGAATTAAAATATGCTGAATAAAATATTGGTATCAGAAGTCAGAGTGAACATACTTAAACTTCTTCTTTTAAATCCTAACAGGGCATTTCACATTAGAGCTATTGTGAGACAGGTTGGAGCAGAAATAAACGCAGTCAGAAGAGAGCTGGACAACCTTTTTGAAATTAATCTCGTAAATAGAAGACAAAGTTCAAATAAGATTTTTTATCAAATTGAGACAAGCCATCCGTTTTTTTCGGATTTATTGTCTTTGGTGGCTAAGGAAGAGGGAGTAGGTGCGGCTATAGTTAAAAATGAAAAAAGAATTGGAATGATAGATTACGCGGTTTTATCTTTGGCTTTCTTAAGAGGGAGAAAATCTACGGCTTTGGATGTGGATCTTTTTATAGTGGGAGATGTCGATTTAGAAGTTATTAAAAATGTCGTGAAAGAAGAGGAAGGCAAGATGAATAAAGAAATTAACTATTCGGTTATGAATATGGAAGAATTTATGAGCAGAAAAAGAACTAACGACCCCTTTATTTACAGAGTAATGACTCAAAGTAGAACTATGTTAATTGGAGATGATGAGAAATTTTGTGCAGTAGTGTAAAATTTCTAATGTTTAAACATGTCGGGGAAACAAACTTTCAAATTAGTATTAATAGCGTTAATTTTTTCAATTTCTGTTCTTATTGTTTTGCCTGAAATCCCGGTTGTTGTCGATTCAGATTACCTTATTCTTAACTCAAGTATCGGAGGCATGCAGGTAAAAATTCCGTGGTCAAAAGATGGCAAGGTGCTTGATTTGAAAGAGTTTAAAAAAGGATCGGGTATTGGTGAAAGTAAAAAATTATCATTCGAGTTAAAAAACAAAGATTTAGAAAATAATCCAGAAGTTATCTCAAGGTTGCTTTCTGTTACTCAAAAAAGGCTAAATCTCTCCAGGATATCTGATTATAAAGTAAGTCAAGAAAGTGAGGATAAGATTTCAATTACTATTCCTACTTTTGAAGACAGCGACAGGATTAACAGTATAGTGACCGGAAGCGGAAAAATAATTTTTAGAACAGTTAAAAATCCTCAAGACTGGAGTAAAGATAAATTTCAGAATTTTTATTTAGAATCTGACAGGTGGCAAGATACAGACATAAATGAAAACGATGTTCAAGGTTTTGTTAATGTAATGGATCAGACGGGTGTTTATAAAATGCAAATAGTTTTTACAGATATCGGAAGACAGAAGTTTTATGATTTGGCTGGTAAAAATATTGGATTACCAATAGCTGTTTACGTGAGTAATTTTGACTATCCTTTTCTAATGCCCATGATTGGTGAAAATATCCTTGATAACAAGAACTTGGACCCGGCGGTTAATAATACTTACCCTCAATACATTATCGACGATTATAACCTACAAATAAAAAATCCTTTACCCGAAGGTATATCTGCAGTTGAAACAACGCAAGTTCCTCCTGTGATGGGTTCAAATTTTATTGAAAAATATGCGAAGGCCTTTTTTATAAGTATTCTGCTCATCTCTGCTTATTTTCTATTAAAATTTAATGTTAGAGGATTGGTGTTTTCTTACTCTCTACTGCTCTCTGTTTTAATTTACCTAGCAATTTCAAAATTATTCTCAATACCAGTAGGTACCCAAATGTTCCTATCCCTAATTCTCGTTATGGGAATTATGACTTATATCGGAGACGCGATTCATACAAAAATTAATAAAGATTTAATCTCTGGGGTTCCTTTTGAAATATCTTTTAATCAAGTTTTAGTTAAAGATAAAAGTGCAATTTCATATCCCTCAATTCTTATTTTAGCTGTATCTCTGATTTTATATTTCATTTCATCGGGGTTTTCCAGAACCTTCTATTTTTCAACCTTTGCCGGGATGCTGGTAGTAGTATTATTTTATTCATTTTTATTTCCCACTCTCTTGTGGGCATTTAAAGGTGGTGAAAGACCTAAAGAAAAATGAATTTCTTAGCAATATTTTTATCTAAATATTCAGCATATATAATGGTAATAATCCTTTCTTCAATAGGTCTGGTATTTTTCTTGTCGGTAATGAAAAAAGATAATCTCAAGAACGATTCGAAAGAAGTTACAATCTACTTTTTAATAAATCAGCTATCCACTGTTGCTATTTATTTAATCGCCAAGGCACTTTTAAGTGTTTTTCATATTTATCCCGGAGAAGATACAGACATTATCTTGTTTATATTCCTGAATTTCTTATGCATCTACATTGAGACGGTAGCATTTTATAAATTAAATGAAAGGGTAAGTTATTCAAGTAAAAATAAAGATGCCGGCTCGAGAGATTATCAAAAAGAGATATCCACATCGGTTAGAGATTTTTGTTTGTTGTTAGTTTTAATCTTAGTCCCACTGTATGTTTTCGGAAACGGCAGTTTGAATAGTTTTATTTTATTTGCGTTTTTGGATATTTTGGTAGTGTTTTTTACTCACACGGTACTTTTACCATTGGTGCTTAAAAAGTATTTAAAACTCTCAAAATAAATATCCATTTTCTTAGTTTTTATTATATAAATTATGTATACATGGAAAATCACAGGCGATTACAACCAGAAAAAGGATATTTCGCTCTCTATCCTCGAGGGAAGAGGTGTTAAAGATATTGATCTGTTCTTAAAAACACCTACTTTAAATGAATCTTTTGAATCTTTAAGTTCTGATTTTAAAAAATCTCTCTCAAAAGCCCGCGACCTAATTTTTTCTGAAATGGAAAAAAATACTCCCATTCTGATTTTTGGAGATTACGATTCTGACGGGATAAATGCGACAGCGATTTTGTATAACTTTTTTAAATATGAAAAAAAATACGATAAAGTTTCTTATTTTATTCCGAATAGATTTGAGCATAACTACGGTTTATCCAAACTTGCGATAGATGAAGCTTTGGACAATTATAAATCCGATGAGAAAGTGCTTTTTATTACGGTCGATGTAGGTGTCACTGCATTTGAAGAAATTTCTTATATCAAAAAATTAGGTCATTCCGTGATACTTACAGATCATCATCAAAAGCCGGAGAAAGTGCCCACCCCCGATCTTCTGGTGTGGAACGATGGCGTATGTGGTGCCGCAATAGCTTGGTTGTTATCAAAAGCTTTGGGATCAAAAAGCAGGGACGGGATAGTAAATGCCTCCGTAGCTACCGTCACTGACCTAATTCCCTTAACGGGATTTAATAGAATAATTGTAAAAAAAGGTTTAGAAGTAATTAATAGTAATCCACCGCTTTGGATTAAAAAATTATTTGAGGTTTCAAGTATAAAAGATATTGAAATTACTACTTACGAAATTGGTTGGGCGGTCGGTCCCCGATTAAATGCTTCTGGGAGGTTAAAAAGTTCAGAGGATTCAATAAGACTCTTAACTGAACATGACGAAACGGTTTTAGAGAAGCTATCTTCAAGTTTAAATTCGAAAAATATTGAGAGGCAGGAAAAAACAATTGAGATGTACGACATGGCCTCTGAAATAGATGAAAAAAACCTTCCTAAAATAATTTTTTCATCCAATGAAAAGTTTCATGAAGGCGTTATTGGTTTAGTATCTGCGAAGCTAACTCAAAGATATTACCGACCTTCCGTGGTGATCTCATTAGAAGATGGTTACGGAAAAGGTTCTGTCAGGTCTATACCCGGCGTAAATATTATTGAAATCTTAAGAAAATTTAATGATTTATTTGTCGATTTAGGAGGCCACCCCATGGCGGGTGGTTTTACAATTGAAAAGAAAAATATTCCCGAGATGCAGAAAAAAGTATCCCAATACATTGAAAAAGAATTTGATGATGATATTTTTGTACCCGTATTAAATATTGATTTAAAAATTCCCTCCGATATTTTAAATGTAAAAATTCTTGATGAGATTGATAAATTAAAGCCTTTTGGTATGGGAAACGAACAGCCACTATTTTTAACTGAAAATTTTGTAATAGTTAACAGCGATATCATAGGTAAGGACAAAACGCATCTAAAATTAAAACTTTACGATGGAAATAAATATCACAAAGCAGTATATTTTGGCGGAGCAAGATACGAGAAAGATTTAGCAGTTGGAGATAAGGTAGATTTAGTTTATATGTTGAATAAAAATGAGTACAATGGTAATACGTATCTTGATTTAGTGATTAAGGATTTTAGAAAGGTTTAAAAATGGAAAGAACACAAATTAAAAATTTAAAAGAAAAAATAGGTGAAAAAGTCAAGGTTTCAGGCTTTGTTCAGGTCAGAAGAGATCAGGGCGGGATTAAGTTTTTTGTTGTTAGAGATGTTACCGGCACGGTACAGGTAGTTTTTTTAAAGGGAGCCGGCGAGGTTTTTAATAAGGCAGGTGAGGTTTCTTTAGAGTCAGTGGTTTCTATTGAAGGTTTGGTTAAGGAAGAGAAGCAGGCTCCCGGGGGTTTTGAAATTTCCGCCGAGAGTTTGGAGATTTTATCTAAAGCAGAGCCCGAACTTCCTATTCCTGTTTTGGAAGAAAAGAGCGGGGAACCTACTGATATTACAAAAAGACTTGATTGGAGATGGGTTGATTTGAGAAAAGAGGAGAATTTAAAAATATTTAAAGTTTGGACAGAGCTGGAAAAAGGTTTTAGAAGCTACTACAGTCAACAAGGTTACATTCAAATTTACACCCCTTCCTTGATGGGTACTGCAAGCGAAACAGGTTCCGATGTTTTCAAATTACAATATTTTGAAGGTGAAGCTTACTTGGCTCAATCCCCTCAATTTTATAAGCAAATGGCTCAAGCTTCCGGGTTTGAGAAGGTTTTTTGTGTAGGTCCTGTTTTTAGGGCTGAGCCCTCTTTCACATCCCGTCATATGACCGAATTTACCGGTTGGGATTTTGAACTTTCTTATATAGATTCTCATTTGGATGTAATGTCCGAGGAGGAGAATTTAATAGTTTCAGGTTTTACACAGCTTAAAAATACGGTACTACCTGATTTGGAAATTCCTTCAACTCCTTTTCCAAGAATTACAATGGAAGAAGCAAAGGAAAAATTAAATAAAGCGGGTATAAAAGCCGGCAGAAAGTTTGATATCAGTGGAGAAGAGGAAATAGAAATTTGTAAAATAATAAAAGAAGAAACTGGGCACGATTTTGTTTTTGTTACCGATTGGCCCGCAGAAGCACGACCTTTTTACCATATGAGATACGAGGACAACCCATCATTAACAAAAAGTTTTGACCTTCTATATAAAGGTCTTGAAATTACCACTGGCTCACAAAGAGAACATAGGTATGACGTTTTGATTTCCCAAGCTAAAGAAAAGGGAATGAGCGTTGAATCTTTGAGTGACTACCTTAATTTCTTTAAATTTGGTTGTCCTCCTCACGGAGGTGCCGGAATAGGCCCCGGAAGATTGGTGATGAAAATTCTTAATATTCCAAGCGTCAAGGAAGTGACTTTCCTTCCCAGGGATGTTAGAAGATTAAAACCATAATTCTACGGTTAAAATGTCTTTAGGGATTAACATTTCCATACCAAGAAAAATTCTGCTGTTTCTTGTTGAAGTTTTTATAAAGATACTTTGGGTATTTGATAAAGTAACTAGTCTCGATCTCTTATACATTGGAAAAACACTTCTCCGTACGATTTTTTTG